>JAGCVK010000067.1 GCA_017962415.1 Treponema sp.
CGCTACCCCACCCAGCGGGCTCAAACGCCGCCCGCAACGCCTGCTTATGACTGTACGCTCTCTCTTCTGTCGCGTTCGTCTTCAACGTAAACAATGTCGTTTTCTTTATAAGTTTTCAAAACAAAGTTAGTCTTAGTTGAGCGAACACCTTCCAAAGTAGAAAGCTTTTCACTTACAAACAAAGCAACATCTTTAAGATTGTCGCCCTCAATCAAAACCTTAAGATCATAACCGCCGCTCATCAAATACAGCGATTTAACCTGTGGAAAGCGGTAAATTCTGTCCGCAATAGCATCAAAACCGTGCTCGCGCTGCGGCTGCACCTGAATCTGAATTTCCGCGACAACTTTGTCCTTCGCGACTTTATCTTTTTCCGGGTTCACAATGGCGGCATACTTGAGAATAACTCCGTCGTCTTCAAGCTTTTTAATAATCTGCTTTACCTCGTCCGTAGTTTTCTTTGTCATAGCAGCAATGTCTTCAACAGACAAACGCGCATTTTGACGCAACAAATCAAGTATTTCTTCCATAAGTGGCCCCCAAAATGTAAAAATAATATAATATTTTACTATTAAATATCAGTTTAGACAATAAAGCAAATCAACTAAAGTACAGACAAAAACCGCGTTGTAAATAATTCCTATCCTTAAACACTTTTTGAAAAACAAAAATGCGCCAAAGCAAATAAAAAAGCCCTCACTACAACGCAGTTTTTTTACTTTTCAAAAACACAATGATTTTTAATACAGAGCCCCCGTTTAACACTTAATTTTAAGCACAAACCTTAACTCATAACATAATTGCCTTGTAAATATTTTTCCTTTATAATGATTTTATGACAACAACAGTTGCGCTGCAAAAATGCGGTGCTTATGATTTTCAAAAAGTTCTCGAAAGTATCAAAAATCTGTTTGCGCTTGTTCCGCCGCCAGATGTTCGCGGAAAAACAGTACTTTTAAAACCAAATATTCTCTATCCAAAATCGCCAGACTTAGCAGTTTGCACACACCCCGTTGTTGTGGGCGCAGTTGTGAGGGCTTTTGTAGAGCTTGGAGCCGCGCGCGTTATTGCGGGTGAATCACCGGCTATTGCGAACTCGACCCTTGCCGCAAAATCAACTGGAATGTACGATCAGGTTATAAAAAACGGCGGTGAATGGGCAGATTTTAAGGAACACACGGTTATCGAATGCCCGCAAGGAAAAAAAGCAAAAAAATTCAATTTTGCAAAACAATTTCTTCAGGCAGACATTGTTGTTTCAGTTGCAAAACTAAAAAGTCATCAGCTTATGGCATACACAGGCGCCATGAAAAACCTTTTTGGCCTTATGATTGGCCTTGAAAAAGCAGAAACACACTATCGCTTTTCAAAAAAATCTGATTTTGGCGCCTTTTTAACTGATTTAAATATCGCCGCCAAACCACAGTACGCAATTATGGACGCAATTGTTGGTATGGAAGGTCCCGGCGGACCTGGCGGCGGCGACCCGATAAAACTCGGATTTTTGGCCGCCTCGGATAATATTCTGGCTCTCGACTGGAAGTGTGCGGAACTCGTGGGTTATAATCCGCACTTGATTGTAAATTTGCAGGACGCGTTAGAGCGCGGCTTATGGGTAAAAAATGAAAAGGAAATTACAACGAGCGGCGCGGCCGAAGAAGACTGCCGTTGTACCACATTTAAAATCGTAAAAGAGCCTACTGAAACTCTGCAAAAAATGATGCCGGCTTGGCTCAACTTTTTTGCCACACGGATTCTCACAAAAACGCCGCATTTTAGTGCAAAAAAGTGCAAAAAATGCGGCCGCTGCCAGCAGATTTGCCCGGCTCACATAATAAAAATGACCGGCCCTTCCAAAACAGCCCAGCTAAGCGAGCGGCAAAAATGCCTTCATTGCTTCTGCTGCCACGAAATCTGCCCTGCCGACGCAATAAAACTAAAAAGATTCTAAATCAAACACAGCCGAAAAAGCATTGTTTGATTAACACATTTTACTTTTCACAACAAACTAAAAAAACCGGTTTTACACCGGCTTTTTCTTTTAGATCTCTGCTAAATCATTTTGTCCAATCATTCTAATTCCGTTTTTCTCGCAAACTTTTTCAGTTTCCGCAACATCTGTGCACCGAATAATCATATAAGCCGAGCCAGATTTTCGTCCCGTAAAGCCGTACATATACTCAACATTTCGTCCGTTGTCTGCAAGAATCTTAAGAATCTTATTCAAACTGCCAGCCTCATCAGGAATCTCAATCGCAATAACCGGATTCGCTTTTACAATATAATGCGAACGTTCCAGCGCCCCAATCACCTGCTCCACATTATCAACAATAATTCGGGCAATTCCAAAATCATTTGTATCTGCAAGGCACATTGCCCTGATATTGATTTTATGCGTAGCCAAAACGTTTGTAAGCTCCGAAAGCGCATTTTTTCTATTCTCAATAAAAATTGAAATCTGATTAATTGTCATAGTTATACTTCCTCCTTAAATCCCTTTATAAACTTTTGGGTGTTTCCGCCCGTTCGCAAAGCTCACGGGCGGCCGCTACGTCCGCGGTTCCGCTATCGCTCCATACCGCAAGCGGTACGGCTTCGCCGCCGCTCCCATCGCTAACACTTCATTAATCATGCAACTTACGAGTATCAATTACGCGCTTAGCTTTACCTTCACTTCGCGCAATACTCTTTGGTGCAACCAAAGTAACCTTAGCTTTAATCTGCAGCACACTAAGCAGCGCGCTTTCCAACTGTTTTTCCTGCTTGTTGATTTCAGAAACAACATCGCTAAACTTTTCAGGAACCATCTCAACCTTAATTTCAAAGGTGTCTGTATTATTTTCGCGGCCAACGTGAATCTCGTAGTTTGCAGGGTAACCGTTCTGCATAAGAACACCCTCAATCTGACTTGGGAATACGTTAACACCACGAATAATAAGCATATCATCAGTTCGGCCCATTGGCTTACTCATGCGAACAAAAGTTCTGCCGCAAGCACATGGAGCACGGTTCAAAACACCAATATCTTTTGTGCGAAATCTCATAAGCGGGAACGCCTGTTTTGTAAGCGCTGTAAATACAAGCTCACCTTTTTCGCCGTCTGGCAAACGTTTTCCAGTTTTCGGATCAATTGTTTCTATAATAAAGTGATCTTCGTTTACATGCATACCAGCCTGCTCACTACATTCATAAGCAACGCCAGGCCCCATAACTTCTGTCAAACCATAAATATCATAAGCCTTAATGCCAAGAGATTTTTCAATATCGCGGCGCATTTCTTCTGTCCAAGGCTCTGCACCAAAAATACCAGCCTTAAGATGAATATCAGCTGGAGTAAGTCCCATATCTTTTAAGGTTTCTCCAAGATAAGCTGCATAACTTGGCGTACAGAACAAAATTGTAGATTTTAAATCCTGCATAAAAGTAATCTGGCGCTGTGTATTACCACTGGAAATTGGAATAACCTGAATGCCAAGTTTTGTTGCTCCACCGTGAACACCAAAGCCGCCGGTAAAAAGTCCGTAACCGTAAGCATTCTGTGCAATATCATTTTCATCACAGCCAATTGCAACCAGCTGGCGCGCAGTACAATCGTCCCAAATCTCCAAATCTTCTTTTGTATAACCTACAACAATCTGCTTTCCAGTTGTTCCACTAGAAGCATGAATACGAACAACTTTGCTCATTGGAACGGCAAAAAGTCCGTAAGGGTAAGTCTGGCGCAAATCATCTTTGCAGGTAAATGGAATCTTATCCAAATCATCTAAGCCTTTAATATCATCTGGAGTTACGCCAGCTTCCTGACAACGCTTTCTATAATATTCAACATTTTCATAAACGTGGCGGAAGTTTTTAGCCAGTCGCTCGCCCTGAAGCTTACGCAATTCCTCCAGCGGCATACATTCATATTCTTTCTGATAGTATTTCAGATTCATAATTTTCCTCGGAATAATTCGGCAGGTCGGCAAGCACAACTTGCCTCTGAGCCATTTTTAAAGTAAATCCTAAAATGCCCCGCTGACGCAGCTCATTTTTTAACAGATTTTCGATTATATGCTGGTTACCGTGCACGGCACTTTGTACGCATTGCACAAAAAAAATAGAGAAGTTCGCCCTTAGGCGAAAAAGAAGTTATTAAAGGAAAAGAAGCGACTCTTAAGTAAGCCTGTAATTCTTAACATATACTGAATATTAGCATGCCAAGAGCCGTTTGTAAAGAGTAAAACAAAAAGTTGAAAAAAAACAAAAGTTACACTCTGAATTTATCTATCTGGCCACTAATCTCAATAATAGAAGATTTCATTTTTTCAGAAATTTCACGCAGCGCTAAACCAGTGTCCTTAATTTTTTGGGCTCCAGAAGTCATACCGTCTACGCTAGACTGCATAATACCAGTTGCATCCTGAAGATTTCTAACTTCTTCAAGAATCGCTTTATTTCCCAAAGACATCTCTTCGCTGGCTGTTTTAACCTCTATTGTAGAATCATTCATAGAATGGAGCGCATTAGAAATCTGCATAGACCCCGTATTTTGCTCTTCCATAGCAGCCCGAATCTGATGCACAAGCTGTTCCGTATCAATAATCTTATTAGTTACAGACTGGAATGCATTATTTGATTCTTCAGATGCAGAAACTACATTATCAATAGAAATCTTTATACTATTCAACTGCTCTCCAATTGTTTTAGACTGAGCCGAAGAAGTTTCAGAAAGTTTTCGGATTTCATCGGCAACGACAGAGAATCCCTTACCAGCTTCACCTGCATGAGCAGCTTCAATTGCAGCATTCATAGCAAGAAGATTTGTCTGTTCTGCAATAGCCGCAATTGCCGAGTTTGCAGTCTGCAGAGTTTCGCTTTGATTTTTAATACCATCAATAATTGAGTTTACATTTGACTGCAACTGAATACCTGTCTGCGCAGAATCAGCAAGCCCATCAAAAGAGGCTGTCATTTTTTCTACAGAATTATTAACAGATTTGATATTACCAATCATCTCTACAATTGCAGAAGAAGCATCCGAAACCTCAAGTGTCTGTTTTTCAATCATATGACCTAAAGATTCAATATTGCTTGCAATCTCGTTTACTGCACCTGCTGTCTGCTGAACCGAAGAATACTGATTACTAATCTGATTATGAACTGAATCTATACTTGTAAGAATTTCTTCTATAGAAATTGTTGTATCCTGAGTGGAAAGATCTAGTTCGTTACCAGCATTTCCAAGTGTATCGCGAGAAGTCTTTACTTGAGCAATAATAGCCTGTAGTTTTTCCGTAAAGTTATTAAAGCCAGTTACAACATCTCCAATTTCATCATTTAACTTAATATCAATTCGCTTTGTAAGATCTGCATCTCCAGTTGCAATTTCATTAATTTTATTCTTTACAAATCCAAGAGGCTTAATCAGAACAGAAATAAGAATCATACTTCCTACAATTACGACAAAGACTGCAACAATAATTGAAATTACAATAATCGTTGTAATTCGTGAAAGATTTTCAAAATACTCGCTGTAAGGTGCAGCACAAACAATAGACCAGCCACTTTCGTCTCCTACAGGAACGTAAGAAACAACCTTCTTCTCTTTAGACACAGGCTCAATTACAATCTCAAAACCAGTTTTTCCGGCAATTACAGATTCCATCATCAAACCCCAGGGAGTTTTTTGATCATCTGCTTTTTTCCGAACACCGTTTTCCTGAATATCAGCAATTTCATCTGAGCTAAGTCCATCATAACTTGTAGGTCCAATCGTCATTCCAGAAGATGTAGAAATAATTGTTGGATGAGACTTTTTTCCAATAAGAATTGATTCAGAAAGATTATAAACATCTGAACCATTTACAATTGAAGACAAAATTCCAATTGCCTTATTAGGATTATTTATACTGTAAACCGGAATACAATAGAACATAATTGTTTCATCAGACCCACCTTCCATCATATAACTCTTTGGAAGCGGATCAATTACAACTCGTTTTCCAGAAATCGTCTGAATAAAGAAATCAATTTGCGAAACATCTACATATTCACCATCAGGACGAATACAAAGCCCCTGCTCACTATAAAAAGCAAGGTTTTCAAAATGTACAGGATTCGTTTTTACAATTGCTTCAAGCTGAGCGGTTTTCGCTTCCAGCGTAATTGATTCATCTCGAATAAATGGAATAGAAGCTATGCATTCCAAAAGGTAAAATTCCTTCTTGTTTACATCCTGCAAAATTCGTGCAGATTTTTGAGCATTCAAATCCATAATTTGTTGCGTATTAGCCGAAATTGACATTGCAAGTTCTTTTCTTGCAATAAGACCAACTACAATAACTGCAAGATTAACAAAAATCACAACAAAAGTGATAATCTTTAATTTTAAACCAAATCTCATCCGACACTCCTGTAAAAAACTGAACAACCTTTTAGAATCTTATATTCACAACCGTAATATCATCTGGCAAAAGCGAATGGCCAATCCAGTCTGATACAGCTTTTTCAACAGCTTTGCACGCGCACGAAACTTCAGTTTTGAATAAATCTGCAAAAAACGATTTTGTACGAGCTTCATCAAAACGAATGCCGTCATCATTTTGCATATCTGTAAATCCGTCAGAATATAAATCAATTTGAAGATCCGGTTTGATTTGCATTCTGTAAGAACCTTTTTTTTCTTCTGTAATCGCCGAAGAAACAGCTCCCATTCCAAACGGCGGCAGCGAAGGCGTTAAAGTTGCAACACGGCCTTTGCCGTTTTCATCACGCAAAAAAGCAAAAATATTTGTGTGGCCGCAGTTAAAAACTTCAACTGTATGATTTTTATAATCTACATAACAAAGCGCGCCTGTAATAAAGTTTCCAACCGGAACAATTTCCTTTAAATAATTATCAAGCATAATCACAAGTTTTGACGTTGAAATTTTGCTCGTATCCATAAACGAAATCATCGAAAAAATTGAACCCAAAGTTACTGTAAGCAGCGCCGCAGAAACATTTTTTCCAGAAACATCAAAGCAGCCAATTAAAAAGCGGCTTTCAGAAAGTTCCTTTGCAATATAATAATCTCCGCCAACCGCATTTGCCATTTTATTCCAAATGCAAACATCAAAAGGAAAACTTTTAGTTTCAGAATTCTTTTTGAGCATATTCTCTTGAATTGCAGCCGCTTTTTCCAAATCATGCGCACGCAATTCTTCAAGTTTTTTGTTCATTTTCGCAATCGAAACAATTCCGTAAAAGCTGCGATTATTAATGAGAACTATAAAATGTTTGATTTCAATATTAATTGCAGATTCATTTACTTTTGCGGCAACCTTTTCTATAAAATCGCTGCAATTCAAAGTAAAAGGGCACTCTTTTACATATTCGCCGCAAGTTTTTGAGCCAAAAAGTTTAAATCCAGAATTTGACCTTCTGGTTAAATCATCGCGCTCAACAACGCCAACCACAAAATCATCTTTTTCAATTGGAACCGCAGTAAGATCCGGCTGTTCATCAAACATTTTTAAAACAACTTCAAGACTTGCCTTGCTGCTCACAGGCTCAATCGCAATAGCAATCGAACCAACCTGTCGCTCATTAAAACTATTTTCAAAACCTGTTTTTTGAACATCAATCTGACTTTTTTCTTCTAAATCTTCCGAAAAAAAAGAACTGTCTATAACTTCTTCTTCCATAAGAAAATCCCTTCCCCAGATTTTTTTCTTTTAAGTATAGCACAGTTCTTTATTTTCGCAATTTTTTTTGATTGTAAGATTTTTAAACTCTAAGACTTTAAGCCTTTCGACTATTCCCCGCGACCAAGCTTAAAGGCCTTTTTGTTCACCTCAAGAAATTGCGGTTTTACAAGTTTTTCAATCGCAGAAAGCCATGCGTCTTCTGCAAAATCCATATATTTAGAAAGAAGTCCCATTAAAACAATGTTTACAGATTTTGCAGTTCCAGCCTGCTCAGCGAGCGTAAGACAATCCAAAGCATCAACCTTAAGCCCCGCAGCCGTCATTTTTCCAACCAAATCTTCCGGATATTCAGCAACGCCTGTAATTACCGGCATAGGATCGATTTTTTGAGTATTTACAACAATCTGGCCGCCTTTTCTAAGCCATTCTGTATAGCGCGCAGCTTCAAGCAATTCAAAAGAAACAATAAAATCAGCTTCGCCTTTATCAACAATCGGAGAATAAACCTTATCTCCATAGCGAACGTAAGTTACAACCGAACCGCCTCGCTGGCTCATTCCGTGAACTTCGCTAACTTTTACATCATAACCTGCATCAAGCAGAACCTGTCCCAAAGTTTTAGACGCAAGCAAAGCACCCTGTCCGCCAACGCCAACAATCATTATATTTTTTACCATAAAAGTCTCCCTAATTAAGGAGGGGGAAGTCTCCCCCTGCGGCTGCACGCTGTTGCAGCCTACCCTCTCTCCTAAGGGGCAAGCCCCTTAAAATCCCCTGTTTTACCCCGCGACTTTTTCGAAGAAAAAGTCGGTAAGCACGCTTGCGTGCGACCAACGCCTGCTAGAGGGCACCAAATTTACACATCTGGCTGCAAACGCCACAGCCAACACACAATGTTGTATCAATCTTTGCTTTTCCGCCTTTCATCGAAATAGCAGGACAGCCAATTTTCATACACATTTTGCAACTCTTGCACTTATCCTGATCAACAACAAGCGGAGGATTATGTTTTACTTCTTTCAAAAGCGCACAAGGTCTGCGGCTGATAATAAGGCTTGGCTCGTTTGCTTCTAATTCTTCGCGCACGGCCGCTTCGCATTCTGCAATGTTGTACGGATCAACTACGCGCACGCGGTTAATTCCCATAGCACGAGCAAGAGCTTCCAAGTCTACGCGGCCGGCAGGCTCACCATATAAATTCTTTCCAGTTGTAGGATTCTGCTGATGTCCAGTCATACCAGTAATTGAGTTATCCAAAACAATAACCGTTGAGTTCGACTGATTATAAGCAATGCTTGCCAATCCGGTCATTCCCGAATGCATAAAGGTAGAATCACCAATTACAGCAACAGATTTCTTTTCGTTTTCTGCTCCACCAGCCTTGTTCCAGCCGTGAAGTCCGCTAAAACTTGCGCCCATACACAAAGTAACGTCCATTGCGCTAAGCGGAGCAACGCTACCCAAAGTGTAACAACCAATATCACCAAATACAGTAACCTTAAGTTTGTTCAAAGCATAGAACATTCCGCGGTGAGGACAACCTGCGCACATAATCGGCGGGCGAACAGGAATCTGCACGCCGTCGAGCTTTGTGCCCTGTGGAACTTCCTTTCCAAAAGCGCTAGCAACAAGATTCTGACTAAACTCGCCGCAAATTGGGAACATATCTTTTCCGTGAATTTCACATTTTAAACCAAGACCGCGAACAAACTGCTCAATAATCGGGTCAAGTTCTTCAACAACAATAAGTTTTTCAAGGCCTTCTGCAAACTTTTTAATCATATCTGCCGGCAAAGGATTTACCATTCCAAGCTTCAAAATATTTACAGAATCACCAAGAACTTCTTTTACATACTGATAACTTGTAGATGAAGTGATGATACCAACTTTATCACCTGATACGGTGGTTGAGCCTGTCGAAACTACCGCAGATGTCGCTGCCTTCTCAATTCTATTAATTCCGCTAGTTTCAGACCACTTAGCTAAATCAGCCATTCTCTGCTCAACAAACGGGTGGCGGCGAATAGCATTAGCCGGAGCCATAACGTACTTGCTGATATTCTTTTCATAAATCTTGTGCTCAGGAACAACGCGCTCAGCAGGTTCAGTAATACTCTGGCTGTGAGCAACGCGGGTGCACATTTTGTACAAAACAGGAGTATCAAATTTTTCGCTGATTTCAAAAGCCATAGCGGCAAAGCGGCGAGCTTCATCAGCATCACTTGGCTCAATCATAGGAACCTTAGATGCAATTGCGTGATGGCGGCTATCCTGCTCGTTTTGAGATGAATGCATTCCAGGATCATCAGCAACGCCAATAACAAGGCCGGCATTTACACCAGTGTAGCTCATTGTGTAAAGAGGATCGGCTGCAACGTTCAAACCAACGTGCTTCATACCACAGAATGCGCGGCGGCCTGCCAGACACGCACCAAAAGCCGACTCAAGAGCAACTTTTTCGTTCGGTGCCCATTCACAATAGATTTCTTTAAATCTTGCGGCTTCTTCAGTAATCTCCGTACTAGGAGTTCCCGGATAACTTGAAATAACCTCACAGCCAGCTTCAAACAAACCACGCGCAGCTGCGGCATTTCCTAACATCAGTTGTTTCATCGATTTCCCTTATAAAATTTTAAAATTATTTTTTAGTGAGAATGCAATTTTACTGTGATTTTTAATAATGGTAAATACACCGACGAAATTAGCAACAAATTTCAGGCAAAAGCACCAGCAACATCTTTTAAAAGCTCAGTAATCTTTAAGCCCTGAGGGCAATGGCCCTGACAATTTCCGCAACCAACACATTCAGCTGGATTTCCGCTTTTTTTAAGTTCTTCGCCATAATGCCATTTAAAAGAAGCAACACCATAACGCTTGCTTTCATTATAAAGTTCAAACATACGCGGAATATTAATGTTCACAGGACAACCGCCGTTAGTTTCATCAACACAATAGCGGCACGCTGTACAAGGAATCGCAATAGTAGATTTTATCAGTTCTGTAGCGCGGCGTACGCAATCCTGCTCAGCTTCGCTAAGCGGAACAAAATCCTTCATATACGACATATTATCACGCAATTGTTCCATATTACTCATACCGCTAAGAACAACAAGAATATTATCCATACTTGCGCAATAACGCACAGCCCAGCTTGCAACGCTTGCTTTAGGATTAAAATCCGTAAAAATCTTTTTAGCATCGTCCATAATATTCGCAAGGCTGCCGCCCTTAATCGGTTCCATAATAGAAACCGGAATTCCATAGCGCTTGCAAATTTCGTAACATTTGCGGCTTTGAACGTTCTCGCTTTCCCAGTCAATATAGTTAATCTGAAGCTGAACAAGCTCAACTTCAGGGTGCTTACTTAACATCATTTCCAAAGCCTCAGCCGAATCATGAAAGCTAAAGCCCGGATGCTTGATTTTTCCTTCAGCCTTCATTTTCTGCATCCATTCAAAAGCACCAAGCTTTTCGGCAGTTGCAAAAACCTCGCGATTCAGCGCATGCAAAAAATAATAATCAAAATATTCAACGCCGCATTTTTTCAGCTGTTCATCAAAAGTTTTCTGCAAATCAGCCGGGTCTGTTTTTCCCCAAAGCGGCATTTTGCTCGTAACCTGAAATTTTTCGCGAGGATATCTTTTTGCCACAAGTTCCCCAAAAACCCGCTCAGAAAATCCGCCGTGATAAACCCACGCTGTATCAAAATATGAAAAACCTTCGGCCATATAAGCATCAATCATTTCCCGAGTCTTTTCCAAATCAATATTTCCCCAGGTTTTATCTTCCGAATAAGGAAGTCTCATCAACCCAAAACCAAGTTTTTTCATATTTGCTCCTATAAAATAAGATTAAATGAGGGGAAGGTCTTCCCCTCGCTTCAGCCCGATACTCGGTCTTCCGCTCCCCCTTCTCCTAGGGGGACGCAGCAAGCTGCTTTCCCCCTAAAACCCCCATTCTCCTCAAAAATCCGCCAAGAAACTTCAATTTTTATTATAAATTATAAATCAAAATTTTATTGTAAAAAAACTCACATAAATTGTAAGAAATTTTTACAGGTTTTCTTCAATCCAGCGGGCAACGCCGTCATTTTCGTTAGAAAGGCAAATTTCATCGGCGGCAGCTTTAACTTCGGCAATTGCGTTTTGCATTGCAATTCCTTTGCCACAAAATTTGAGCATTCCAATATCGCTAAAATCATCACCAAAAGAAACAATATTTTGCGCACTAACTTTTAAATGGCTGCACAATTGTTCAATTGCCTTTTCTTTTACAGCGCCTTTTTTGCTAAGTTTGTACCAGGGAATATCAGAAAAAGGAAGAAAATCAATTTGATTAATTCCAACCGCGCCAGCAATTTTTTCGATTTTGGCGCTGTCCAAAGTTTCAACGCACATTTTCATTCCAGGCTCATCAAAATCAGAAAAATCATTGTAAGTCCAAAAACTGTCGCCAAGATTTTCTTTTGAATTACAATAAAGGGCTTTTTCATTATCAACAGAAAGAGTAACGTCGTTGCCGCAAACTTCATAAGCTGCCTGAATCAGTTTTTTGATTTCGCTTGCAGAAAACTCGCACGAATAAATTTTTTCGCCGCGAAAGCTCGCAATTCCGCCGCCATTTGTAATAAGAATGTCGGGATTAATTCCTTCCAGAAATGGAAGCGCATTCACTTTTGCTCGTGAAGTACAAACACCAAAAAGCAGGCCTTTTTTCTGAGCCTGGCAAATCACATCTTTTGAATAATCAGAAATTGATTTATCGTCACGAAAGAGAGTTCCGTCTAAATCAGTTAAAATAATTTTTAGTTTTTCCATATAAAATTATGGAAGATATCTCGCAAAGTTTCAAGAGAAAAATCATAAATAACAAACTAAGATTATGCAGTTTTACGCGCTAAGCAACTTTAGCAAAGCCGAGCAGCCTTCCAAAACATCTTCGTAAGTCTGATCAAAATTGCCAGTATACCAGGGATCTGCAATGTCGCGATTTTTGCCGGCAAACGAAAGCAGGCTCACAATTTTATTTTTCGGATCATTATCCCAGCAGCGTCTCATATAAAAAACATTTTCATCGTCCATTGCAATAAGATAATCATAATAATCATAATCTGCACGCGTAATTTGGCGAGCCGCACGGCGACTAAAAGGAATTTTTTGCTCAATTAATTTTTGTCTTGTTCCATAATGAATATCGTTGCCAATTTCTTCGCGGCTAGTTGCAGCCGATTCAATCAAAAAATCATTTTCAAGGCCTGCGCGTCTTACAAGCTCTTTCATAACAAACTCGGCCATTGGCGAGCGGCAAATATTTCCGTGACACACAAAAAGAATTTTCGTCATAAAAAAATCTCCAGAAAATTTTGCTAATTATACAAAAATTTTGATTTTTTTTCTTGCAATATCTAAAAGCTGTGTTATTATAAAGATGTAGCCAAGAGCGAGATGAGGACGCAAACCGGCTGCTTGAAGGGAGGCAAAATGCAATTACCGACAAAGAGAGATAACCTGGTCGAGGTTATATAATACGTAGACAATTTTGGAGCGCCAGCGGCTTTCTGCTGGAAAAATTATAGTGCCAATCCTTAGTTGATTGAAAGCACATTACAGGCCGGTTATTACACCGGCTTTTTTTATATTTTAAAACTTTTAGGAGATAAAATTTCCGCTTATGAAACGAAAAAGTATTTTTCTTCTAATTCTTCTTTTTACTTCCACAATTTTTTCGCAAACCTTTTTTGAATCTCTTGAACCGGGCGAAAATCAAATTGCGGTTTATGTTGCGTCGTGCGATTGGGGGCCTTGCATTGAAAAAGTTGTTGCCCACACAAAAATTACTTTTGAACCGGATTCTCCATATTTAAAAGATTTTGAAATTGACCGCCTTATTTATCAACAAGGCTCGACAATGGGAATTGCAAAAGGCGAACTTACAATCACAGAAGTTTTTGTATCTGATTCAAAAGGCAACAAAGTAAATACTCCAAGCAATTACGTTACAATGCTTACAGACGTTTATCCAGATGCAGAAAATTCAAATCCTTTTATCAGCAATTCTGCAAGCAGCATTTTTGAATTGTATTACAGCTATCGCGTGCAAAACGACAGCCTGAACATTAACATTCCAAACGTTCAAGGTTTTGTTTGCAAAGATGTTTCAAAGTTTTCGCAAAAATCTTTTGAACACAAAATGCTGCTTCAAGATGTTGAAATGGAAGTAAATCTAAAATATATGTTTTATCTTCCAGAAACTAATTCCGAAAAAAAGATTCCGCTGATTCTTTGGTTTCACGGGCTTGGAGAAAGCGGCACAAATCCATATCTTGTTTTGCTTGGCACAAAATCAAGCGCATTAGCCGGCCCTAAAATTCAAAGTTATTTTGAAAATGGAATTGCAATTTTGGCTCCGCAATGTCCAAGCGGCTGGCTTGAAACTACAGAAGTTGGAGCAATGGGAATTCGTTATTGGGCACCAGTTGATATCGACGCCCCTATTAAAAAAATCACAAATCCTGTAAAAAAATTTTTTAATAAGATTTTTGAATTTGAAGGCCGCAAAAATCCCGAACCCGAAGAAGATCCTTTTGCAGCTGTTTCCTATTATACAGAACCAGTTACCGCTTTGCTTTATGATTTTCTTGAAGCGCACCCCGAAATTGACAGAGACCGCATTTATGTAGGCGGCTGTTCTGCCGGCGGTTATATGACAATGAATATGATGATTCAACATTCAGATATTTTTGCGGCGGCATTTCCAACCTGCGAATATTATCTTGATAGCAAAATCACAGATTCTCAAATAAAAGAACTTGCTCAAAAGCCGCTTTGGTTCACTTATTCTTTAAACGATACAACTGTAAAACCCGAAAACTGCTGTATTCCTACAATAAAAAGGCTAAAAATAGCAGGCGCAAAAAATCTCAAAATTTCTGAATTTCCGAATGTAATTGATTTAACTGGAAAATATTATAAAAATCGCAAAGCCAAAAAAGATGATGATGATTTTGAAAAACCTTTTGAGTACGACGGCCACTACAGCTGGATTTATGTTTTAGACGATCTTTGCTACGATGAAAATGAATCGCTTTTTGAATGGCTGAGTCATCAATCAAAATAATTTTGTTTCCTAATTTTGTGTTGAAAAATGGCCTTTTAAGTTGTATTCTGAATTTATTAATTTTTATAATCTAAAGAAGGTAAATATGAGTTTCGTTGAAGATTTGCTCAAAAAAGCAAAAGCTGCAAACAAAACAATCGTACTTTGCGAAGGCGAAGACAAACGCGTTGTAGAAGCAGCTTCAAAAATCGTAAAAGATGGAATCGCAAAAATCATTTTGATTGGTAGCGACGAGGATATTAAGGCAAGCGGAAGCACAGCTGATTTGAGCGGAGTTACAATCGTTGACCCGGCAAAAGACGCAAATGCAGACAAATATGCAGAACTTCTTTTTAAAGCTCGCGAAGGAAAAATCAATAAAAAAACTGGGGAACCAGAATATGCTGATGTTGCAGCTGCAAAAGCCGCAATTCTTAAAGATCACACAATGTACGGTGCTTTGATTTTGAAAGCTGGCGATGCAGACGGATTTGTAAGCGGTGCCTGCCACTCAACAGCTAACACTTTGCGTCCAGGACTTCAGGTTATTAAAACAGCACCTGGCTTTAAGACAGTTTCAAGCTGCTTTATTATGGTTGCTCCAGAAGGCGGAAACAAATACGTTCCAGAAGGAGTTGCAGTATTTGGTGACTGTGCTATCAACATTGAACCAAGTGCAGAAGAACTTTGCGACATTGCTCTTGCTTCTGCTGACACAGCAAAAAAGATTGCAGGAATTGATCCACGCGTTGCAATGCTTTCATTCTCTACAAAAGGCAGCGGAAACGACGCTAAGTTCTACGATACAGTTTCTAAAGTTCAGAAAGCTACAGAACTTGCAAAGGCAGCAGCTCCAGATTTAGCTTTGGACGGAGAATTCCAGTTCGACGCAGCAGTTGCTCCAGAAGTTGGAGAACTCAAGGCTCCAGGAAGCAAAGTTGCAGGCCACGCTAACACATTCATCTTCCCTAACATCAACGCTGGTAACATTGGTTACAAGATTTGTCAGAGAATGGGCGGCTGGATGGCAATTGGTCCAATCTGTCAGGGTTTTGCAAAACCTTTGAACGACCTCAGCCGCGGTTGTAACGTAGACGACATTATCGCTACAGTTGCCGTAACTGCTTTGCAAGCATAACTGAAACTGCAAGTTTGCCGCAGGCAAACTTGGTAAGCACGCGAAAGCGTGCGACCAACAGTTGCTGTAACAGCTTTACAGGCCTAAGGTCAAAAGAAACTTCAATATCACTAAAGTTTTTAATTGACACTTAATACTTCATTGCATATACTAAAACTAAAGGTTTATGCAATGGAGCTTTCAGACGCGTTAAAAAAGTTGCTGCCCGCTTTTGAGCAGTATTACACAGTAAAAAAAGAAACAACATCACCATTTTGCGCCGAAGCAGAATTCCGCTCGCACAACGAGCAGTATTTTCTTGTACGCCAGGCACACATTGCAGATATTGATTCAAACGAATTTGTTTTTTTTGCATTAATTCCCGAATTAAATAATCAAAATCTAAATGAACTTTCACAAGCAGCGTGGAGCAACGGGCTTTCCCGCGTAAAACCTTATAACGGCCACCGCAATTCTGATATCACTTTAATTATTCTTACAAACAGCATTTTGCAAGACACAAAAAAATCAATCAAAAAAACAAAACTTCACAAATCATATAAGTTCAGTTTTTACGGCTGGAGCAATTTTAAACTTGCAGTTGCAGAACTAAACACAAATTCAGTTTATTTCAACAGATTCGGCAAAGATTACCGCAAACTGCTGAATAAAAATATTTTTAACAGATAAATCATTTCGCCTGCAAAACGGGCGGAATTTTTTATAAAAGGAGGTATTTTTTCAATGACAGCATTAGTAATCATTATTGGTGCAATTGTTTTGCTTTTTGCCGGCTATACAGTTTATGGCTCTTGGCTTGCAGAACAATGGGGTATTAACCCAAAAAAGAAAACTCCAGCCTTTGAAAAACAAGACGGAGTTGATTACGTTCCTGCAAAACCTGCAGTTTTAATGGGACATCATTTTTCATCAATTGCGGGCGCGGGCCCAATTAACGGTCCAATTCAGGCAGCTGTATTTGGCTGGGTTCCAGTATTTTTGTGGTGTGTTGTCGGTGGAATTTTCTTTGGCGGACTTCAGGATTTTGGTTCACTTTTTGCTTCTCTCCGCCACGACGGAAAATCTGTTGGTGAAATCATTAAAGATTCTATGGGCTCAAAAGCAAAAAAACTTTTTATTATTTTTGCGCTTTTAGTTCTTATTCTTGTAATTGCTTCGTTTGTAAACGTTGTTGCAGGAACATTCCTTACAGCAGCTGATGCAGCCGGAAAAGTTGCTTTTGGCTTTGTAAAAAATCCTACAGGAAATCAGACAACAGCAATGATTTCTTTGATGTTCATTGTTCTTGCTATTGTTTACGGAATTCTTACAAATAAATTTGGACTTAAGACTCTTCCTGCAACAATTATTGGAATTGCCGGAATTGTTCTTATTACACTTTTGGGCTTGAATGTTGGTTTTGCAATGAGCCGCACAGCATGGATTGTTGTAATTGGCCTTTATATTGCGATTGCGTCTCTTGTTCCAGTTTGGATTTTGCTTCAACCTCGTGATTATCTTTCTTCTTTCCTGCTTTACGGAATGATTGTCTTGGCTTTAATTGGAATTGTAAGCTCACCATTTTCTGGAAACGCTTCATTCTCAATTCCGGCATTTACCGGCTGGAAAACAGATATGGGAACAATGTTCCCAGCACTTTTTATTACTGTTGCCTGCGGTGCATGTTCGGGCTTTCACTCTTTGATTTCTACAGGAACTTCTTCTAAACAGCTCGACAACGAAAAAAATGCGAAAATTATCGGTTATGGTTCAATGCTCATTGAATCAGCGCTTGGTATTATTTCTTTGATTGCAGTTGGTCTTGTTTGGGATAAATATAAAAACGGCGCATTTGGCTCTCCTTCTGCAGCATTCGGTGCAGGACTTGCAACTTTGTTTGGAAAAGAAGGCTCAAGCACTTACAACACAATTTACGCTTTGCTCACACTTGCAGTTTCTGTATTTGCACTTACTTCTTTTGATACTGGTACACGCCTTAGCCGCTTTATGTTCAGCGAATTGTTCTTAAAAGACGGCGAAGCAACCTGGAAAGACGCAAAAGGAATCAGAAAAGTGCTTGCAAATCCTTTGTTTGGAACTGGTCTTATGGTTTTGATTGGTTGTATTTTGGGCGGCCTTAAACTTTCTGCAATCTGGGGATTGTTTGGTGCTGCAAATCAACTTTTGGCCGGAATTGCTTTAATGGCTGTTGCTGCATGGCTTGGTCAGGCAGGAAAAAACAACAAGATGTTCTTTATTCCTATGATTTTTATGCTTGCTGCAACTTTGACACAACTTGTTCTTACAATCATAAAAAAAATCAAACCTATGCTTGACGGCGCAAAAGATGCATTCTTCTGGGGCAACTGGTTCCAGCTGATTTTCGCACTTGCAATGACTGTTCTTGCAGTAATTCTTGTGATTGAAGGTGTTCAAACTTTCGCAAAACAAATTAAATCAAAAAAATAATACAATTAAATAGATAAAATTGTATTATTAAAAGTCCGGCAAAAAAAGTGCAAAATGCACTTGTAAAATTGCCGGACTTTTTTATTAAAGCTGCAAACTGATTTTTGACATTTTTTTCAAAAATTTTTCTTTTATTTTTCAGACATATCATTTATAATTTTTTCACTGATTTAAATATTGCAGAGGAAAATTATGCCAATCACAAAATATCTTGAAAGCAACGCAGAAAAATATGCAAACGACTGCGCGCTTGTAGAATTAAATCCGGAAGTAAAAGAAACCCGCCGAATGACTTGGAAGGAATTTGATCTTACTCAGCCAGAACCAAATCTTCCTTACCGCCGCGAAATTAGCTGGCGCATTTTCAACGAAAAAGCAAATCGTTGCGCGCACTATCTTTTGGAACGCGGCGTTCGCAAAGGCGACAAAGTCGGAATTCTTCTTATGAACTGCCTCGAGTGGCTTCCAATTTATTTTGGAATCTTAAAAACCGGTGCGCTCGCAGTTCCGCTAAACTTCCGTTACGCTTCTGATGAAATTGATTATTGTTTGAATCTTGCTGATATTTCGGTTTTGTTTTTTGGCCCGGAATTTATTGGCCGCCTCGAAGTAATTTCAGAAAAAATTATGAATCGCCGCCTTTTGATTTACGTTGGCGAAGGTTTAACTCCAACTTTTTCAGAAAACTATGTAACTTCTGCAATGAACTATTCTTCTGAAAATCTTGATATTGAACTAACTGATGATGATGACGCGGCAATTTATTTTAGCTCGGGAACAACAGGTTTTCCAAAAGCAATTTTGCACAAACACCGCGCGCTTATGCATTCGGCTGCCGTTGAGCAAAATCATCATGGCCAGAAAAAAGACGATGTTTTTCTCTGCATTCCGCCGCTTTATCACACAGGCGCAAAAATGCACTGGTTTGGCTCTTTGATTTCTGCAAGCAAAGCGGTTTTGCTTCGCGGTACAAAGCCAGAAACAGTTCTCAAAGCCGTTTCAGATGAACGCTGTACAATTGTTTGGCTGCTCGTTCCTTGGGCTCAGGATATCTTAGACAGCCTCGACCGCGGAGACCTTAAAATCAGCGACTTCCATTTGGAACAATGGCGCCTTATGCACATTGGTGCTCAGCCAGTTCCAAAAAAGCTCATAGAAGACTGGAAAAAATATTTTCCACATCATGATTATGATACAAACTACGGACTTTCAGAAAGCATTGGACCTGGTTGTGTTCATCTTGGCGTTGGAAACGACAATAAAATTGGTGCAATTGGAATTCCAGGTTACGGCTGGAAAGTTCGCATTGTAGATGAACATCGCAAAGAAGTAAAACAAGGCGAAGTTGGCGAGCTTGCAGTTTTTGGACCTGGAGTTATGGTTTGCTATTACAAAAATCCCGAAGCAACTGCCGAAGTTATGGACAGCGAAGGTTGGCTTTACACCGGCGATATGGCAATGATGGACAGTGACGGCTTTATCTATCTTGTAGACCGCAAAAAAGATGTTATTATTACCGGCGGCGAAAATCTTTATCCAGTTCAGATAGAAGACTTTTTGCACAAAATGGAAGCGGTAAAAGACGTTGCTGTAATTGGACTTGCAGATAAAAGACTTGGCGAAATTGCTGCTGCAATCATAGAAGTAAAACAAGGCTACAGCTGCACAGAAGAAGATGTAAATAACTTCTGCATGGAATTACCAAAGTACAAACGTCCGCGAAAAATCATTTTTGCGCCGGTTCCTCGTAACCCAACCGGCAAAATCGAAAAGCCAAAGCTGCGCGAAATGTACCGCACAGAAGATCCTTTTAAGGTAATGCAGGCCAATTAAAAACTATAAAAATAAAACAAAGTCTGTAACCTAAAAAAGTTATAAATTGTTTAGTAAGAAAGTGCGTGTTACAACAATCTTTATTATACTGCTGTTTTTTGGCTTTACTTTTGGAAATTCGGTGTTATAATAATTTATTGTAACGATAATATTTGTTTAGAGGTGACTTATGGAAAGAATGCAATGTGACAACTGCGGACACGTTTACGACAAAGACGAAGGCGATCCAAAGAATAATGTAGCACCAGGAACTTCATGGGCCGATGTACCAGCTGACTATAAATGTCCTGAGTGCGGTGCTGGCAAAGACAAATTTATTATTGAATAAATCTACTTTATATAGATTTTAATTAGGGGGAAAAAGAGCGTTCCGAATGGAACGCTCTTTTTTTTGAAGAAATTTTTGCAAAGCAAAAAAAACTCCAATTAAACAATGTCTTTTACGACACTATCTGACTCACACCTCCCCTTTTCCATAATTCATAAGATTTTCATGATAGCGTTGCCACCATGCCAACTCTTCGGCATTTTGTTCTGCCTCATTCGCCTTAAAATCACTATCTATCAAAGCAATTAAAGGTTTTAGATGAATTACTGCATCTGCGATGCAAGGCTCAAACTGAGTTCCTTTTGCCTTTTCAAAAACGTCCATAGCCTCATCAATGGTCATAGGATCTTTGTAAAGGCGCTGACTAATCAAAGCATCAAGAACATCAGCCGCAGCCATAATTCGAGCGCACAAAGGAATTGTATCGCCCGAAATACCGTAAGGATAGCCGCTTCCGTCCCATTTTTCGTGGTGATAAAGCGCCATTTCCTTAGCGGTAATGTTAAACTCTCCGTCATCAATTGGTGGCAAATACTCAAGAAGTTTTCGGCCTTCCATAGGATGACATTTCATCAGTTCAAATTCTTCAGGAGAAAACTTTCCGATTTTGTTTAAGATTCCTTCTGGAATATGAATTTTTCCGATGTCGTGCAAAAACGCCGCAAGCGTAAAGCGTTCAATATGTTCATCATCAAGCTCAGAAGCATAATTTCCACTATTACGCAGCTCGATTGCTATTTCTTTTACATATTTGCAAGTGTGAATTACATGCTGGCCAGTAAATAAATCGTGGCTGCCAAGACACTTTGCAACAAACTCTATAATTTTATGCTGATTTTCCTGAAGAACAATGTTTGTGCGATTAAGTTCATCATTCAGCTTTGTTATAAATTCATTTTTTTCTATTAATTCCCTGTTAGAATTAAACTGCTCAAGATTCTGATCTTTTAGCTGCTTATACGCTTTACTAACATCTTCTGTAGTTGAAACAAGGCGACGCAAAGTTCGGTTAGTTCTTTTTGCAAGAGTATCAGCAATCAAAAAAACAAAAACAAATTCTACAATTACGCCCGAAACATTTTCGATAAACCAGCGCATTGGAGTTCTAACTCCCGTAAGAACCAAAGTTACAGCAGACGAACGAATCCAATATGCAAGAATCGTAAGACAAAAATTCAGAATCGTTGTTATATTTGTAAGCTTTCTGTCATAATAAAGACAGCTTAAAAACGGCGCAAACGCAAAAGAAACAGTAAGAACAACAATTCCTTTAATTCCAAGCAAAAACACAAAGCCCGAAACCGCGCTAAGCCCCAAATACATTGAAACATACTGTAAAACTTTGTTGCTTGATTTATTAAGAAAAAAACAAATTGCCGCAAGAATAACAGTATAAGCAAAAACCATTACTGCATAAGGAGTTGGAACATACCAAAAACCAATAAAGGTAAATAGAACAAAACAGACAGGGACAATAATTGCGCAAAAAAGAATAAGGTTAATTTTTTTATTTATGCTGACAATATTTTCATTAAAAAATGATTCGTCAGTAATAGCCATAAGATTTCACCCCTCATTCCCAAAATCGTTCACCACTTTTTAGCTACAAAATCCTCGCCTATTACACTTCCATATATTTATAGATTTTAACATACAGACAACGTTTTCGCAAATTAAAAATAAAAAAAATGGCACAAAAATATAAAATAATTGTAAAATCTTCCAATTTTGAAATTAGTGATCATTTGTTCTTGTAAATGCAAAAACTGGCCAAATGTCGCTTACGCCAAATGAATGCCAGCATTGAATTTTCTCACTTACTTATATATACTGAAAATCAGTTAGAACAGTGCGGTTAAAAATATTTAGCCACGCTACAGAACAAAAATTTCACGATATACAAATGTTCAAGGAGAACGGAAAATGGACAAACTAAAAATTTTACTGGCAAAAGGCCGAATCTACGAGTCAGTTTATGAGCTTTTAAGCGACGTAGGTATTTCAATCCATCTTCCAGACAGACAGTATTTTCCAACAACAAATCAAGAAGATTTAGCCTTTCAGGTTGTAAAGCCGCAGATTACAAGTTTGCTTTTGGCAAGCAACAAAGCTGATGTTGGTTTTAGTGGCAAAGACTGGGTTTACGAAAATCAGGTAGAAAATGATGTTGTAGAAATTATGGATTTGGGCTTTGACCCGGTTCGCATTGTTGCCGCAATTCCAGAAGCTCGCGATTATGAAAAACTACTTAAAGCTCCGGTTACGATTGCAACAGAATATCAAACTTTGAGCCGCAAATGGGTAGAAAATAAAAAAATCGACGGAACAATTTTCCGCACTTGGGGAACATCCGAAGGTTTTGTACAGGATACAGAAGACTCAATTGCACAGATTTTGATTGATAACACTTCTACAGGTTCTTCACTCAAAGCAAATCGTCTTAAAATAGTAGATACTTTGATGGAAAGTTCAACAAGAATGTACGCAAGCAAAGCTGCAATGGCAGATCCTGCAAAAAAACAGAAAATTATGGAGCTCAAAATGCTCTTTGAAACAGTTTTGAACGCACGCAGCCGCGTAATGCTCGAAATGAACTGCTCAGAAGACAAGTTTGAAACACTCATCAAAGGCATTCCAAGTATGAAGAGTCCAACCGTTTCTCCACTTTTTGGCGGCAACGGTTACGCAATCAAAATCGCAGTAAAGAAGTCTGAAGTACCAACTCTCCTGCCAAAACTCCAGAGTTTAGGTGCCACAGACATCGTAGAATATGAATTGAGAAAGGTAATGTTGTAGGGGGAAGTCTCCCACTCGCTCGCACTGCGTTGCTCGCTACCCCCTCTGCGGGGACACCCCGCAACGCCCCATTACGGAGGACATAAATGAGAACCGCAACAGTAAAACGCGTAACCGGTGAAACACAAATAGAACTCACGCTCAACCTTGACGGAACTGGTAAATACGATGTTGAAAATCCGATTGGATTTTTTGATCATATGCTCCGCAGTTTTTGCAAACACGGGCTTTTTGATTTGAGTGGAACAATCAAAGGCGACTTGAATGTTGACCAGCACCACACAATAGAAGATACAGGAATTGTACTCGGCGAATGCTTTAAAAAGGCTTTGGGAAACTGCGCCGGCATTTTCCGCAGCGGATTTTTTATTTATCCAATGGACGAAACTCTTGCTCAAGCAGCCGTTGATTTTGGCGGCCGCCCATATCTTGTTTGCAATTCAAATCTTACAGGAATGCCGCTTGTAAGTGTAAGCGGCGGAAAAGAAGCAAGTTTTCAAACAGACTGTTTTGAAGATTTTTGGCAAGGCTTTTCAAATGCTGCTTTGTGCAATTTACACATAGACGTAATTCGCGGCCGCAGCGACCACCACAAAATAGAAGCTTGTTTTAAAGCGGTAAGCCGCGCAATCAGAGCTGCAACAGAAATTGATTCCCGCCGCGAAGGCTCAGTACCAAGCACAAAAGGTGTAATTGTTTAAGCCTGTAATCGAAAGAACGGCTTAAGCGGCGAGACTATGCGCGCCGCCATATAGGAGAATTCTATGAAAATCGTAGTTTTCGGCGATTCAATCTTGAAAGGCGTTATTACAATCCCAGAATCAAAAAATCTTTTTGATGTAACTCAAAAGGATTCGCTTACGCTGGCACAAAAAGAACTTGGTTTTGAACTGGACAACCGCTCGATTTATGGAAACATTACGAGCAAAGGTCTTGTAAAACTTCAGAAATTTGTGGAAAAAGGCGGGGCGGCCGACCTCTGTATTATTGAATTTGGGTCGAATGATTGTGATTACGATTGGAATATTTTTGCGAACGGCGCGGAATTGCCGCCCGCCACACAGATTCAACCGAAGGTTCCTTTGACAGAATATATTGCGAATCTTAAATGTATGGTTGAACTATGCCGAAGCCACAACATTACTCCGGTAAGTATGGGACTTATTCCTTACGTTTGCGAAAACTGGTTTAAGACTATTGTAAAAGGCCACGATGAAGCCGCAATTCTGAACTTTCTTGGTGGAACTCCAGAAACTCTTGGTAAAAATCAGCTTGTTTACAAGAATGCACTTTCTGATTTTGTACAAAAAAACAATGTTCAGTTTTTTGACACTTGGGAACTTTTTAAAGGCAAACCAGAGCTTATGTGCTACGACGGTATTCACCCGAACGAAAAAGGCTACGAAGTTCTTGCTAAGGGTTGGGTAAATTTTCTTAAAAATATTAACTAAATAGAAGGGGTAGCGGAAAAGACCGGAGCGAGTGAGCGAGCCGAAGGCGAGCGAACGAGTGAGGACTTTGAAGCGAGGGGAAGGCTTTCCCCTCCTAAATTATTATTATGAAAGAAATCACTATTTATACAGATGGCGGCTGTCATGGAAATCCGGGACCTGGCGGCTGGGCAATTGTTGTAATTGCGGACGGAGTTGCAAAGCAGCTTTCGGGCGGCGAAAAATTGACAACTAATAACCGAATGGAACTTATGGCGGCAATTACTGCGCTCACGGTTGTTCATAATACTTCGGATTTTGCTGGTTCACACGTTACTGTGAATATCGACAGCCAATATGTTAAAAATGGAATTACAACCTGGATAAAAAGCTGGAAAGCTAAGGGCTGGAAAACTGCCGACAAAAAGCCTGTAAAAAATCAGGATTTGTGGGTACAACTCGACAGTCTGAACTCTGGTCTTAACGTAACTTGGAATTGGGTAAAAGGCCACGCCGGCGTTGAATACAACGAAGTTTGCGACCAGCTTTGCCAGACTGAAATTGCAAAATTTGAATAATTTTTTGCGATTGTTTTCCTAAAATCGTAAAACGCAGACTATATATATAGTATGAAATATTATCGATTTGTCTGCGTTTTATTATTTAACGCCTTTTGCCTGTTTTCCGGCTGTTCGTTTTTTACTAATGAATCTGATGAAGAAACGCTAACTTTTTTACTTCCTGAATGGCCGCCGCAACAATTTGTAAACTCTGTTGATTTTCCGCCCGCGCCCGCCACTTTCCCCGCCCCCACTCCGTACCCGCCGCTTTCGCGCTGGCTAATCACCGTCGCAAGTTCTCAAAAAATCACCGAGTTCTCTATCCAAGCCGTTTACGGCGCAGCCAATTCTGCCGCTACGCCCGTTTGTTCCACCGCTTCTAATTATTCTGCCGATTCTAATTATTCTGCCGAGCCGGCCGCCAACAACTCTCTGCAAATCACCGTTCCCAAAAATCAACCTTTTTGCGTTCTCGCAACACCGGTCACTTTCCTAAAAAGCGGCCGCGAATGTCAGTATTTTTTTCCAGCGGGCTACGTTTTTTCTGCGAACACAAAAGCAGACTTTGCGCAAAAGGAATTTTCTCAAAATGAGCTTGCGCAAACCGAACTATCCGCAAAAGCACTTGCGCAAGCTGACTGTCTCCAAAACGACCTTTTTTTGCAAAACCCGCAATTTCTTTCGTGGAATTCTGGTTACGCCGCGTTTATTATGAAGCAGCTCTTTTATTATTGCGAGCAAAATAATCTTTCGCAAAAAGAATCAGCTACGCTGGCTGCAACTTTCAACTGGCAAAAAGCCATTTCTTTTATGGAACAAAAAATCAATGAATCTGTTTCATCTAAGCTTGATTTTTATGACTCTTCGCACGTTTTTTACAATCCGTGGCTTTGCGATTCTTCTTTGATAATCAAAAATATTGTTGAGCATAGTTTTAAGCAATCACTTTTTGTGCCTTCTTTGTGCGTTAGTTTTTCTACTGATTTTATAAAAGAATACACGGGACTTTCTGTTTTTTCGCGCTTTATTCCCGAAAATCAGATTATTTTAACCTCGAAATCAATCTCAATACGCAAAGAAACGCCCATTTTGCTTTCTGATTTAAAAGAATTTGGTACAATTATCACTTTTAAGAGTGCAAAAAATGTTTTAATAGGTTATATTAATATGTAGATAATAAAGATTGAGCTATGAAAAAACTCTGCAATAAATTAATAATTTTACTAATTCCACTTTGTCTCGTTGCCTGCGCTAAATCTCAAGCCTCAGACAATATTCCCGCACAAAATGTTCTTTCGGTTGAAATAACTAAGAAAAATCATTCTTGGTTTTATTTTACGAATATAACTTTCCGCCAGGTTGATAAACCGCAAAATGCACCGGTGCAACTTCCGCGCCCGTGGACTGAAGCAATTCACATTACTTCTGCAAACAACGCCGCTGAACAAAATGGAAATGCAAAGGCTTATGCAATTGTAAATCGGCTTGGTGTTTTAAAATTTGAAGGCGAAGCTATTTTTCTTTCACCTGATGTAACGCTTTTTAACGACAGAACTGCCGGCAATCTTGTTTTTTTGAATAATGTTCCGGTTTTTTCTGTTTACAAAAGTGCATTTTTTAACGAAACGATTGACACGCCTTTATATCAAAAAGATTCTGCTTCGCATTTGTTTTTAATTCAATTTGATACTAATGCAAAAATTTCGTATCCGCTTATTAACTGCAACAACATCACAAAAAAGCCAAATTCAGAAATTACTGATTTTTATTGGAACGGCCTTGAATGGTGCTGCAGCATTAAAACTGCAACTGAAACTAAAACTGATTTTTCTTATGTTAAATTTACTCCGCTAATTCCGCTGCTTTCGGTTTCGCCTGCAACTGCTTCGAGCTCGATTAAATCCGAAGAAACTGATGCTGAATATTTTAGAAAATGCTGTGCGCAAATTGATTATAAATCTGCGCCTGAACGAATCAAAAAACTGCTTTCTGGTTTTGATACAAAACTTCCTTTTATTATTGAAGTAAAAAATGCCGGCGGTTGTTCTCCAAGAACTTATGTAAATAACGTTCCTGAAATCACCGATAAAGAACTTAAGGCAACTGCGATTCTTTCGCAAAGCTGGAGCGCAGCTCTTTTTGAAGACGGAACTTTATTTCTTGAAGGAGCTCTGCCTGGCCGCCACATTTTAAGAAGCGGAATGCCTGTTGCAATGCGGCTTCCAAAACTTCCTGTTGGTTATGTTTATACTGATTTTGTGATTTCCGGCACTACTCTTTATGCAGCTTGGGAAGAATCTGAATTCTACAAAACCGGCCGAACGGGTTTTCTTCAAGTTAATCTTGATAGAACTCTTTATAGCAGAATGATTTAGGAGTTTGATGTGAAGAAAAAAATTCTTATAGCGCTTTCGATTTTTCTTCTTACATCAGTTTTTGCACAAGAAAGTTTCAAAAAAACTGAATCGTTTAAAGAGTTTATTCAAACCTCTGATTTTGTATTGAAATTTGAACCTGCGGTTTATGTTAATACTGAATCGACATTGGTTAGCGCGCCTTCGCCGATTATTTATCCTATTTCGATTGGTTTTATCTGGCCAAATTACACTTTGATTTCTGTTCAGCCAACGCTCAGCTTTTTTATGATGAATCATCTTTATTATAATGGCCGAGCGGTTCCTGCGGAAATTGAAAATCGCACTACAACAACGCTTTCTTTTCTTTTAAACATTCCGGCAGTTTATTCTTTCTTTAAGGAAAACAGCCGCTTTGAAGCTTACGGCGGGCTTGGAATTCTTATGCGATTTGGAATTCTTTCTCACGGTGTAAATGAATCTGATTCAGGCTATCTTGGAACTGCTTCTCAAGATGTAAGTGCTATTAATAAATATTTTTGGAATGATTTACATTGGCTTTATTTTACAAGTGGCGGAAGCTGGCTTTATAATCTTACATCTGAATTACGCGCAGGGCCAACATTAAGCATTGCACTTCCAATCGGCTCTCTTATAAGCGACCACGATGTTCAAGGTATGATTATTTCACTTGGAATTAAAATTTGCAGGTAAGGTTGGCAAGCACAGTCTGCCTTTTAGCCATTTTTTAATGAACAAAAAGCAGACTGCAACATTGCCGACAATATTGCACGCTTACGCGTGCTTAAAAAATTTCCTTGCGGAAACTTTCTTATTAATACATTCCACCCATATCTGGTGCAGGTGCTGCTGGAGCTTTTGGCTCTGGAATATCTGTAATTGCACATTCTGTTGTGAGCAATGTTCCTGCAACAGAAGCTGCATTCTTCAAAGCTGAACAAGTAACCTTAGCTGGGTCAATAATTCCAGCTTCAAGCATATTTACCCATTCATTTGTGCGAGCGTTGAAACCAACGCCTTTCTTTTCGTTCTTAGCACGTTCTGCAATTACTGCACCGTCAAGACCAGCATTTTCTGCAATCTGACGGATTGGCTCTTCGAGAGCGCGGCGAACAATCTTGAATCCAACTTTTGCATCTTCTGTCAAATCAGCTGGGATTTCTGCCAAAGCCTTAGAAGCTTCAATCAAAGCCATTCCACCACCGCTTACAATACCTTCTTCCAAAGCAGCGCGTGTAGCAGCAATTGTATCTTCAACACGGAACTTCATTTCTTTCATTTCTGTTTCTGTGTTAGCGCCAACATTGATTACAGCAACACCGCCAGCGAGTTTTGCAAGGCGTTTCTGAAGCTGTTCTTTGTCGTAGCTAGAAGAAGATTTTTCGATAGCAGTTTTGATTTCTGAAACACGATCTTTTATAGCCTTTGATGTTCCAGCACCACCAACGATTGTAGTATTGTCTTTGTCAATCTTAATTGATTTAGCCTGTCCAAGAACTTCAGTTCCGCAAGTTTCAAGCTTCAAACCAACTTCTTCGCTTACTACAGTACCGCCAGTCAAAATTGCGATATCCTGGAGCATATCCTTACGGCGGTCACCAAAGCCTGGAGCTTTAACAGCGCAGCATTTGATTGTTCCACGAATTGTGTTCAAAACAAGAGTTGTAAGAGCTTCACCGTCAACATCTTCACAAATAATTACGAGAGCGCGGCCAGCATTTGCAACTTTTTCCAAAATTGGAAGAAGATCTTTCATTGCAGAAATCTTCTTGTCGTAAATCAAAACGTAAGCGTCATCAAAATCAGCTTCCATGCGCTCGCGGTCTGTTACAAAGTAAGAAGAAATATATCCGCGGTCAAACTGCATACCTTCAACAGTATCAACAGTCATTTCCATATTCTTTGATTCTTCTACAGTAATAACACCGTCTTTTCCTACCTTTTCGATAGCGTCAGCAAGCATTTTACCAATTTCAGGGTCGTTATTTGCAGAAATTGTTGCAATGTTTGTAATATCATCAGCGCCCTTTACTGGCTTTGCATTCTTTTTGATTTCGTCAACTGCGATTTTTACAGCCTTATCCATACCGCGTTTAATTTCGATTGGTCTCATACCAGCGGCAACTGATTTTACGCCTTCGCGTACAAGAGCGTAAGAAAGAACTGTAGCTGTTGTTGTTCCGTCTCCGGCATCGTCATTTGTCTTTGAAGCAACTTCGCGTACAAACTGAGCTCCCATGTTTTCATAAGGATCCTGGAGTTCAATTTCCTTTGCTACAGAAACACCGTCCTTTGTGATTACTGGCGAACCATATTTTTTGTCCATCATAACCATACGTCCACAAGGGCCAAGTGTTGTTTTTACAGCCTTTGAAATCTGTTCAACACCACTCAAAAGCTTTTTTCTAGCGTCTTCACTAAACAATAACTGTTTTGCCATTTTATATTACCTCGATTAAAATATTTATTTGACGAAAGCTTTTGAGTCTTGGCAAAAAACATTTCAAGCAATGGCATGCTCGAAGCTTCGCTGCAAGAGCCGCGCTTCGCTTGTGCAGATATTGCTTGAAGCATTTTTTGCCAAGCCCCAAAAGATCGTTAGAATTCAGTATTTTAAAAGATATATAAATTCTTTGTTATCGGCAAGAGAATTCGTATTTTTACAATTTGATATCCGCGAGTGGAATTTGTTTCAAAAAACGCTCATCGTGTATTTAGCCCTCGCTGCAACGAAGTTTTTTAGTTTTCAAAATCACAAAATTATAATGAGAAAGCCTTGCTTATAACGCTATCAATTTATCTTTTCGTTTGCGAAAATCTATGTTATCATATAAGAATGAAAAAGGTATTGATTGCAGACAGTCATCCGTTGTTCAGAGATTTCTTAAAGCAAAAGCTTTCTGAAGACCAGATTGAAGTTATCACAACTCAGGAAAATCGCGACATTTACACAAGAGTTCTTTCAACACTTCCAAATCTGATTATTCTCGATATGGAAGAAGAAAGCGAAATGGAAATGGAATTCCTTGAAAAAAAACTTCATGACACTAACTGCGCTGATATTCCTGTTATTATAACAGGCCCAAAACAAGATCGCGCAAACATTGCAGCTTTTGCAAAATATGGTGTAATCAAATACTTTGAAAAGCCGGTTCAATTTGATTTATTCTTTAAATCAATTGGCTATGTAGTTCATGTTCCGCTTACAATGGACACAACTCCGTGCATTTTAGACCTTCACCGAAATAACAACATCATTTTTGTAGAAATTGCGCTTGGTCTTAACCGCGAAAAAATTGCGCTTCTTCAATTCAAACTTTCGGAAATGATTCAGCGCGAAGAAATTGATAATCCAAAAATTGTTCTTATGCTTTCAAATCTTGAGCTTAGTTTTATGGACGGTTACAATCTCGAATTTTTGATTGATAACGTTCTTGCCTGCCCAAAAGTTCATACAAAAAACGTAAAAATTCTTTCTTTAAGCAATTTTGTTCAAGAGCTTATAAACGGCCATTCTGATTACGAAGGCATTGAAATTACAAGCAATCTTTCGCGGGTTTTAACTGATATTGTTGACACTTCAATAACCTCTGATGTTTCCGACCTTATCACAAATAAATTTTTAACTCCTTCGTACGAAGCGCAGGATACAGCTTCTATTGCAACCCGTTTTTCTTCTGATGTTTCATCTGATGAAGTTTCCGAAAAAACTGGTTCTGTAATTTCCATTGCAATTATTGATAGCGATGAAGCAAGCCTTGATGTTACAAAAACTTATTTTGAACAAATTGGAGCTTCGTGTTACACCTGCACAAACGGCCCGGAATTTCTTAAGAATTATGAAGACGGCAAGTTTGACCTTATAATTTTAGACGTTCTTTTGCAAGATCAAACTGGACTTTCCTTGCTAAAAACACTTCACTCAAAACCGCATTCGCCGCCAATTGTTGTTTATTCTCCAAGTCTTCAAAAAGATATTGTTGTAAAAGTTTTGAGCGCCGGCGCTGCAAGTTATCTTGTAAAACCGCAAAAGCAAAATATTCTTATTCAAAAATGTCTTGCAATTCTTAAAACAAAGGAATAAAAATGTTATCTCAAAAAATCAATTTTCATACTCATTCTACTTTTTGCGACGGAAAAAATTCTCCAGAAGAAATGATTTTATCCGCAATTGAAAAAGGTTTTTCTGCACTTGGATTTTCAAGCCATTGTATGTATCCAATAGATCCAAAATTTTACACACCGGAAGATTCAATCTGGCATATTCCGCCAGAAAATATCAAAAGCTATTCTACAGAAATTTTGCGCTTAAAAGAAAAATATGCCGAAAAAATCAAAATCTATCTTGGCTTTGAAGCTGATTATTTTGAATCGCCAGAAATTGGCTCAGCAATTCCGCACAAGCAAAATTTTTCTGATTTTTCACCTGATTATTTGATTGGCGCTGTTCATTTTGTAAACACAGAAAAAGGCTTTTTCAACGTTGATAACAAAACTGAAGTTGTAAAAGAAAATCTAATAAAATTGTACTCAAAACCAGACGGCAAAATAGACGGCAAAAAAGCAACCTGCGATTATTTTGAAGCGGAACGCCTTATGCTTAAAAAAGGCAATTTTGATATTATTGCACACGCCGATTTAATTAGAATCAGAAATACAGTTTTACACTTTTTTAGCGAAGAAGAAAGCTGGTATAAAGAACAACTTAAAGAAACTGCAAAAGCCATTGCAAAAGCCGGCGTAATTGCAGAAATCAATACAGGCGCAATTGCGCGCGGAAATATGGACGACACTTATCCGTCGCATAATTTTTTGGAACTGCTTTACGAAAATGGTGTTCCCGTTTGCATAAATTCAGATGCGCACACAACAAGTAATTTAGATGCAGCTTTTGATCGTGCAGCAGAAAATGCCCGCCGCGCCGGTTACACCGAACTTGTTTATCCGCACAACAACATCATAAAATTATAATAAAACAAAAACTGCTAAAAAAAAGCCCGGTAAGAAAATCTTACCGGGCTTATAATTTTCAAACACCTTATCGGTTTCTTCGCTCTTGAGCACTTGCACATGAAATACACATAAGCGCATAAGGAAGAACTTCAAGACGTTCCTCTGGAATTTCTTTTCCACATTTTACACAACGTCCATAAGTCCCCTGATTAATTCTATCCAAGGCATTATCAATCTGCTGGAGTCTATTGGCATCTTGGGTTCCCAAAGCAGTAAGCAAAGTTCTGTCAATTACGTCAGCAGCAACGTCAGCCTCATCACCAGAATCTACGGTTTTAATTAGGCCACGCATATCTTCGCTCTGGTCTGCTAATGATGCCAGAAGTTTTTTTCTTTCTTCAAGCAAGTGTTCTTTCATTTTTTTCAGAAAAGCTTTGTCCAATTGTTCAATCCTCCCAAAACGTTTTTTTACTTGTGTTGTCAAGTCCAGCTGTTTTGTATATAATAACTAATATAAATGTAAAATCGCAAAAAGACAAATTCTTTTTTGCAAATTATTGAAATTTTATAAGGAAAATTATGGCAAAGGAAGAAGCTATTGAAGTACAGGGCGTTGTAAAAGAAGCCCTTCCAAACACAACATTCCGCGTAGAACTTGAAGGCGGACACATTATTCTCGCACATCTTTCAGGAAAAATGAGAAAACATTACATCAGAATCGTTCCTGGCGACAGCGTAAAAGTTGAACTTTCACCATACGATTTAAACAAAGGCCGCATTGTATTCCGCGAACGCTAAGTTGTGTTAGTCAAAAATCTAACTTGGTAACTGGCACCGATAAAAGCCAGTAATAACAAAATTACATCAAAAGGGATAATCTCTATGACTTTATTTGAAGATTTAAAATGGCGCGGACTTATTAAAGACGTTGCCGGCGAAGAAGCTGATTTACAGAAAATTCTTGACGGAAAACCATTCGCCTTTTATTGGGGAACAGACCCAACTGCAGATTCCCTTCATCTTGGACACTATTCTTCTCTTTGTATGGCTAAACGTCTTGCTAATGCAGGACATCAGCCTGTTCTTTTGTGCGGTGGAGCTACAGGCCGCATTGGTGATCCACGCCCAACAGCAGAACGCGAAATAATATCTGAAGAAAAGGTAAACGCAAATATCAACGGAATCAGAAATCAAATAAAACGCCTTGTTCCAACAGCAGAACTTGTTGATAACTACGATTGGCTCAAAGATTATACCTTCTTAAACTTCCTTCGCGACATTGGTAAATACATTAACGTAAACTATATGCTCGACAAAGATATAATTCGCCGCCGCCTTGAAACTGGAATCACTTTTGCAGAATTTTCTTATATGCTTTTGCAAGGTTATGATTTTTTGCATTTGTTCCAGACAAAAAACTGTATTATGCAGGTTGCAGGTTCAGACCAGTGGGGCAACATTACAACCGGCGTAGATCTTATCAGAAAAACTCTCGATAAAACAGCTTATGCCTTCACAATGCCGCTTATTCTCGACCCAACAGGAAAGAAATTTGGTAAATCAGAAGGCAACGCTCTTTGGCTCGAAAAATCGCTTACTTCACCTTATGCAATTTATCAATATCTTATTAATTCTGATGATTCAAAAGTTCTTGAATATCTCAAAGTATTTACATTCTTGAGCAAAGAACAAATTGAAGAAATTTATGCGCAGCAGCAGGCCGCTCCTGAAACACGCATTGCACAAAAAACACTTGCCTGGGAAGTTGTAAAAGACCTTCACGGAAAAGAAGAAGCCGACAACGCTGTTTTAGTTTCAGAAAAACTGTTTAAAGGCGATTTTAAAGGTCTTTCTTTAAATGATATTATGACAGGCCTTAAAGGTGTTCCAAACTTTGCTTATAAAGAAGAACTTTCGCTCGTTGATGTTCTTGTAAACAACAAAATTGCAAGCTCAAAACGCGAAGCCCGCGAATTCATCAAAAACAACGCAATTTCAGTTAATGGCGAAACAATAACTGATGAATCAAAATTAATCACAAAAGATATGGCACTTGAAGGCAAAGTTTTGATTTTTAGACGCGGTAAAAAGAAGTATTTTATTGGAAACGTTGAATAAATCAAACAATATAGAAAACTACATTTTTTGATTAAAACTAAAAAGGTTGAGCATTCAAAACGCTCAACCTTCTTAGTTTTGTGCACTTTTTGCAAAGCAAAATGCATTAATAAAACAATAACGTTTACGCCATTGTTTTATTTATTTCCACGAGGCTTTAAAAGCCCTTTTAGCGAACGAACAATTCCGTTAATTCCATTAACCATTACGCCAATGCAGACAATCGGCCCAAACGGAAATAAAAACAGCGAATATCTAAAGAGCGTAAAACCAATAATAGTTTGACAAAGTTTGAATAAAAAGGTCGAAAGATATTCTGTGCGCTTTTTATCTTCATAATTATATGAAGAATAAGCGTTGTTATGAAAATTATCAGCCTGCTGATTATAATTTCGGGCACGAGCATTGTTAAACCATTCCCAGAAATTATCATCGCCAAACGGATTATCATAAGTATATTGATATTGTCTTTGATACTGATATTGCTGTTGAGCATTTTCAGAATGTGAATTATATGAATAATTATCAGAATAACTGCCCAAATCATAATTGCGGCGTTTAGATTCATCACCAAGAACGTCGTAAGCGGCATTAATCTGTTTAAATTTTTCTTCGGCCACAGAATCACCAGGATTTCTGTCTGGGTGATACTTGAACGCTAAAGTTCTATACGCTTTTTTAATTTCATCAGCAGAGGCATTTTTTGAAACGCCCAATACTTCATAATAGTTGCTCATACTTATAAAATAATAAAAATCAACTAGTGTTACAATAAAAAAATGCCGCAAAAATCATTTTTATTAACGCATTTTTACTTTTCGAAATGATAAAAAAAGGCAACCTTTTTAAGATTGCCCCATTTTTTACAAAGTAAATTTTACACCAATTGAGGTAGTACAAATTCCAATCAAAAAGCAGCCGGCAAAGCCCGGAAGATTTGTAACATTCAGATTAAAATATTCATCTTCTGCCGAACCTGCAATCATAAGCGGAAGCCTTAATCTCCAAAGCAAACCAACAACAGAATTAAAGTTTACGCAACCTTTATAAAAGAATGAAAGCCCGTGAATTCCAGAAACAAAATCATCTTTATCTTTATTGTTGATAGTTTTTGTAAGCATATTTGTATAAGATTTTGTAAGATACATATATTCAAGCCCAAAAGCTGCCGAAGCACCTCTTTCAAAAGGATTTGAAATATAAGCAACAGAAACAGAAGGTGCAAATCCAAACTGGTCGCCGTCAAGGCCAGAACTAAAAGCGCAAGCGCCTTCAATTTCAAGATTATAAATATCCAATGCAACAGTTGGCTCTAATCCAAGAACAGAAAGTCTTATACCAGGTGTAACACCAAAAACTTTATCTGAATCATAAGAATCATCATCATTAGAAAAAGCTGCCGGTATAATTGCTGCAAAAATAAAAAGACACAAAAGAAACTTCTTCATACATTACCTCCTTGTAAACTAATATCGGCGTATTTTGCTATTTTGTGTAAATTCTACACCGAGTTTGGCAAAAAGTCCAATATTATTTAGGTAATGCATAAAGAAGCCTGTTTTCACAATAAAAACATAGCTTGCTTACATCAAAAAATTATTTGATTGCAAAAGTTTCTGGCGCTCCAAGATATGATTGTGGCATTGGCTTGTTAGCTTCGTGAATCACAATTTTTTCTAGCACAAGATTTGGAGTAACCGGGCTTACCTTTAGAGAATTAAGGCCGGCGCTGCAATCTGCATAAACCGTTGCAATTCTGATATTATTTGTAATATCCGTACTCCAAGGCTCTTTATTATCGCCAACAGCAAAAACTTTTGAATCAACAACATCTTTTAAAAGTTTTTTGCCATTTACTTCTACAGTAAATTGAAGTTTATTATCTTTATAAGCCGGATTTGAAGGATTCAAATAAAAATCAAATGCCATAACTCCGCCAGTTTTTTCAACAAAATCAGAATCAAGGGCAAATGCATATTCTACAAACGGAGCATTCAAAGCGTTCTTTGAAAAACTTCTGATTACATCGCAAGGTTTTACAGCGCCCAAAGTTTTTCCATAACATTCGAGAACTTCAAAACCAGTTGAACGCACAAAATGCTGAGCTTCAATACTGATATAATCTTGAGTTTGAACAAAAGTTCCACTTGGGAAATTACAATTTGGAACGTTTGCATCAACATTAATATTTACAAGAATACGAGCGCCGTGAGCGTCATCGCCTTCAATTTTTATAACAGCTGATTTTTCGCCTGCTTTTGAAAGTTTTTCGCGATCAATTTTGATTCTAAGAGTTTTAAGCCCGCTTTCACCGTTGGAACTGAGTTTTTCAGAATCATTTTCAAGCGTGTAAGTAAGCCAATTACAATCAGTTAAAATCTTTAAATCAACAAAAGTTTCGCTGCAAGAAGCAATTTTTACGCAAGCCTCAGTTACATTTGGATTTTTAAAAGCCGAAAGAACAAGGTCGCGTTTTGTCCAATCCTGGCCGGTTGTATAAGAGCTTTGGCCGTCAATCCAAAATACAGCACGATTTTTGCGAGTTGGTTCAACATAAACGTAAACAGGATAATGATTATTTGCTTCACACCAGTTTGTAAATCCAAAATGCTCAGACCAGCCCATTCCATAAAAACGGCCGCCGCCAACTTTATCACAAGCGTCGACAATCATTTTATCGTAATCGTAACATTCCTTGATTTTTTTTGCATACAAATTTGCAACAGTTGCATTTCGTTCTGCAAAAAAGCGATTTTTTCCGCTATAAAGCTGCATACGAAGCACGTTCATATTTCCGCAAACCGGTAAATAAACCTGGCTGTAAAAACCGGCTTTTTGTTCTTCTGGAACAGATTTTAAAAGTGATTCAGCGCGTGCAATTAAATCATTTGCCTGCTGCAACATAAAATTGCCTTCGCCAAAGTTTTCCGGATTAAAAGTATCTGGCTGAATACATTCAGTTCGGCGCATATTTACAATTTTGGTTGACTTAATAAGAATATCAGCAACTTCAGCTTTTTGAGAATCATCAAAATAATTAAACTGAAAAGCTGCCCACTTTTTAGTATATTCGGAAGTTGAAAATTCATGGCAGCTGTATTTTTCAAAATCATAAGCAAGATTCAAAAAATAAGAAAGCGGAAATTCGTTAGTAAAAACATCGCCCATATTTACAATCCAAAGCTCGCGAATTCCAAATTCATAAGCCGCAGACATTTGCTCTTTTACTTTTGGAAGATAATTAGTATTAAACCACTCGTAACTATAAGGTGAACCATGATAATCAAAATGATAATACATACCATAGCCGCCTTTATGAGCGCGCATTGCCTTAGTTGGAACCGTACGAAGATTTCCGTGATTGTCATCGCAAAGCATAAGAGTTACGCCTTCGAGTTCCGGATCATTCATCAGGCCTTTAGTATGTTTGTCACCATAAAAATATGGTTCAACTTCTTTGTAAAGAGCAAGCATACGCGGCACTTTTTCCAGATTCGGATTTACATTTTCACGAATAAGCTGATTTTGAGTTTTAATAACATCGCGCAACAAATTAATATTATCTTCCAAAGTTGCATTCTTCATGATTGCAGTATCAGCTTCGCCGCGCATGCCAACAGTAATTACATTTTCAAACTTTCCGTTACGCTTTAAGCCGTCTTCCCAAAATTTTGTAATTCCATCGCGGTTTTTCCAGAAATTCCAGGCATCGCCGTATTTAGAATTAGGGCCGCGCAAATATTTGTATTCTTCACCAGCGCGGCAACAAGGCTCATGGTGACTCGCGCCCATAATTACGCCAAGCTCGTCGGCAAGTTCAGCATTTGCCAAACCAGGACCGTCATCGCTAAAACGAGCAGACCACATTGCAGGCCAAAGATAATTTCCTTTAAGGCGCAAAAGAAGCTCAAAAATATGTTCGTACATTTTTGCATTAAAACCACCAAAATTGTGATTTGTAAAGTTGCCATAAGCCGGCCATTCATCATTAATAAAAAATCCGCGAAAACGAACAGAAGGTTCTTTTGAAACAGTTACAAGTTCATCAAGTTCTACAAAATCACGGTGTGCAGGCAAAATTCCAGCCCAATCAACAAGAGGAGAAACTCCCAAAAGTTCAGAAAGATGAAAAAGTCCGTAAATAGTTCCGCGTTTGTCGCTTCCAAGAATAATCAAATTGCCAGAAGAAACAGCAAAAACATAACATTCACGCTTGCCTTCTATTTTTGCAATTTGCGAAGAAAGACCAGAATCGCGGGCAATTTTTTGGGCAAAAACTGATTTTCCCAAAGTTCCAAAAATGATTGCACTTTCAGTATTTTTTGCAGAAGAATCCGAAAACTCTGCAAACTTTGGCTTTTTTCCAGTTACGCGCTCAACATCAAGACAAACCTTTTGCGCAATTTTTTTTACACCCGAAAATTCTTGTGAATCACAAATAAATGTATTGCTTTCAATTCTGAACATATAAACCTCGATAAAAAAGCCCGGTCATTCGCAGCAAAACTTCGAGCGAGCCGGGCAATGATTACAAAATATTATACCACACAGTTACACACTAGTATACTACATACTTACCACTTAAAGCCAATATTGCAAAGAAATATAGACAATTGTCGTAGTAGCGGCGGCGGCCAGTTCTCATCGGAGTTTCCCAGAATCTCCTAACCGCGCGCTCAGCCGCACCAAAATTTTTGTCACCCTTTTCTACCGCCGCCGCCGCTTGCGCAACAGTCGCAATAAGCCCAATCGGGTGCCGCGCCTTTTTCTTTAAAGCGGTTCCGTCAACCAAATAATCAGTTAATTCTTCTGCTTTTTTTTCATCAAAAAAATTAATGATGTTTCCTGCAATTTTTGACAATTCCGGCGTTTGGCCAAACCAAAGCGCATCAAGTCCAATATTAGAGGCCACACGATAAGAATCACTAAAAAAAGTTCCATGCTTATTCTTTGGCAGCGGAGTTCCGTCATCATTTGCGTATTCAGCGGCAAGCCCGGTTTTTTGATGACAAGCCTTTATTAAATATTCTCTGCTCGCTTTTGCAGCAGCTTTCCAATAATCGCAATCTTCAGGATCTGAATATTCAGCAAAAAGTTCATAAAAATGCGGTAAATGATACGAAGGATCTGTAAAAGGACAGTTTGGCACAAAACGAATATGATGATTTTCTTCAAACCACATTTTATTGTCGCTGTGAATTGCTGTATGTAAAATTTCGCGAGCCTGCTGCGTATAATTAAAAATTCCTTCCCCGTTGCCCCAGCGTCGGGCAGCAAAAAACAGCGCCATAGCAAAGTATTCTTCGCCGTCTGGAGCCGGGCCTTCTGCATTTTTGGTTCCGTCAATTCCATTAGACCAGCAAAAATAGCCGGCATTTGGCCCGGTTTCCATAAACATATATTTTTTGGTCCATTTCCAAATCCGGTCAAAAATATCTTTGCGATTCATCTGAACTGCCATCATCATTCCATAAGACATTCCTTCGGTACGAGCATCATCGTTTCCCGTATCTTCCATAAATCCTGTCTTATCATCAGCTTCAAAATAAAAATGATTTGGATTTTTTTGATCAAAAATATTATTCCAACATTCAATTACACGGTTTTCAATATCAAACTTGGAATAGCCAAGTTCTTCAAACAAATTTCTCATATTATAAGAATAAACCCACAAAGCCTTTGCGTCTATAAAAGAAAAACACGAAAATTGAAAAAAACTATTTTAAAAGCTTAAAAAAATCAAAAAAAGATTGTAAACTGCAACGTTTAAAAAAAAAGACCTGCGGCACACAGTTTACGTTATTTTGAAATTGGGTTTTCCAATTTTCAGAACAAGCTCAACCGCGTGTGCCGCAGGTCTTTTTATCAAAAATTATAATTATTATTTCTTCTGTTCGCTTGGTTTTGATTTTGCGCCAGCAACAGCAGCGGCCATTTTTTCCAAAGCCTTTTCTTTATCATTTACCATAAGAATTGGCTGGCCAGTTGCGTCCAAAGTATCGCGCCAGAGTGAACCTTCTGGGTCAACGGCATTTCTGTGAGCAGTTACTGTCTTAATTGGAAGATGAACGAACTTGTCGTGAACCAAACCAATTACACACTTTGTTTTTCCTGCCATAGCAGCATGAACTGCGTTATTTCCAAGACGTTCACAGTAAATAGAATCACTTGCAGTTGTAACAGAAGCACGAACCTGATATGAAGGATCAATATATTTCAAGTTGATTTCAATATTCTTTTCTTTAAAGTATTTTTCAATTTCAGACTTTAAGAAAACACCAATATCAGAAAGTTTCTTATTTCCAGAAGCATCTGTTGCACCTGTAGCTTGAAGCAAATCCTGGCCGGCACCTTCAGAAACTACAATTACGGCATGTCCGCGTTTTGCAAGACGGCGCTCAAGGCAAGCAAGGAATCCTTCGTTTCCATTCATATCAAATGGAACTTCTGGAATCAAACAGAAATTTGTTTCATGGCTTGAAAGAGCAGCTGCGGCAGCAATAAAGCCTGCTTCGCGACCCATAAGTTTTACAAGTCCAATTCCGTTAATCTGGCTTGCAGCTTCCATATGAACTGCGGCAATTGTTTCTTTTGCACGCTGAACAGCTGTTTCAAATCCAAAAGAGCGGTCGATAAACATCAAATCGTTATCAACTGTTTTTGGAACACCAACTACAGCACACTTAAGTCCGCGTTTTTCAACTTCGCAAGCAATATCAAAAGAACCGCGCTGTGTTCCGTCACCACCAAGAATAAAAAGCATATTTATTCCATCGCGTTCAATGCAGTCTACAATTTCTGAAACACGCTGACCACCACCGCGGCTAGTTCCGAGGTAAGTTCCACCGATTTTGTGGATTTCGTCTATTAAATAGCGGTCAAGTTCAAGTGGCTCATATCCGCTTTCTGGGAAAAATCCGCGGAAACCATACTGATAACCTTTAATTGTTCTAACGCCGTAACGTGTATTCAAACAGCGTACAATGGCACGAATTACATCGTTCAAACCTGGACACAAGCCACCGCATGTACAAATTCCAGCTTTTGCATGAGTTGGATCAAAATAGATTTTTTCACGCGGGCCTGCTTTTTCAATTAAATTAGAAGAATCAAGCACTACTGGAGTATTTTTGTCAAAAATATTAACTTCAGAAAGCACATAAGAATCATCGCTAACATAATTAGCTGTATAATCTCCATGTACTGTTGAAAGTTTAATAGGAGAAGGAATAGTACAAGGTCCAAGATTGTCTATTGTAAAATCAAATTTTTCGTCGGCCATAATTCACCCCAAGAAATAAGTTAATATACAATATAACGAAAACGTTTTTTTTTCAATAAAAACAAAAAAAAACATCTCAGAATTCGTTATAAGGTTGTTTATTTGATTATAAACTCCGCAAAAGCCACCAAGCCCGGAATTGAAATCATACAAAAGATACTTGTGAACGAAATAATCAGGCTTGCATACGTTTCATTGCGATTAAAAAGCACCGCAAAACCCGGAATTGTTGTTGCAGCCGGGCACATTGAACAAATCAAAACTACGAATAAAAGCATACGGCAATCTGGAATATGTGGGAACAATTTATAAACCACAAACAAAATTCCAATATTGATTAATGCGCAAACAACAAGACGAATCAAACTTACTTTTGCAATTTTTAAAGCGTAGATTTTTCCGTCGGCGGGCTTAAATTCAGCTAAAAGCACGCCAATTAAAATCATACTGATTGCTGTATTAAGGTCGCCAATCATTGTAACCGGGCGGGCAATAAATTCTGGAAGTATCCACGGGCTGCAAAAAATCAAAATACCAAGTGCAACTGCTATTATGTTTGGATTTGTGATGATTTTTTTTAAGTTGATTGAACCGCTCATAATGTAAAAACCGTAAGTCCAAATCAAAACATTAAAGACAACAAGATAGCCCATTAAATAAAAAACACCTTCATCGCCAAAAACACCGCGAATTAAAGGAATTCCTATAAATCCGCAGTTTGTAAAGGCTGTTGCCAAACGGTCAACTTGCTCGCGGCTGGAAAGAATTCCAAGCAAAATCATAACTGCATGAATCACTAACGAAATTAAAACGATAAAGCCAAGCTGCACTAATTTGTCGCTGTTGAATTCGAGATTAAAAGATTTTACAACCATAAATGGATTTATAAAATACAAAAGCAGTTTGCTCAAAAACTTGCGCTGTTCTTCATTTACTTTAAAGATTTTTGCAAAAATGAATCCGCCAACAGCTATAAGCCCCATTGTCACAAGCTGTTTCGTTACGAGTATGTACATTGTGCTTTCCTTATTTTCCTATTGCTGCAAAAATTGCTGAAAAAACGCCGAAACTGCCAGCCATCATTATAAGCCCCGCAAGTAAAACTCCGAGCATAACGGCAATTATTGTTTCTTTAAAACTCATATCCAAAAAACTAGCCGCAAGAGTTCCTGTCCAGGCTCCAGTTCCAGGAATTGGAATTCCTACAAACAAAAGTAAAGCAATAAAAATGCCTTTTCCGGCTTTTGACTGAAGTTTTTTTCCAGCGGAAGTTCCTTTTACTAAAAAAAAGCGGCAAATTCCGCCAATTAGTTTTTTATCTTGTCCCCAAAGCAAAAACTTGCGTGCAAAAAGATAAATTATTGGAACGGGAAGCATATTTCCGATTATGCAGATAATAAATGAAGGCACAATTGGAAGCTGCATTGCCTGCGAAACTGGAATAGCACCTCGCAACTCAATTAGTGGAACCATAGAAATAAAGAAAATTAGCAAATAATTTAACATAACGTGATTATAATAAAATACAACTGTCTTGAAAATATCCTTTATTTAAGATATGATACAAGAACTTGCCGGGATGGCGGAACTGGTAGACGCCCAGGACTTAAAATCCTGTGCCGAGCAATCGGCGTGCCGGTTCGATTCCGGTTCCCGGCAGTGAAGCCTCTCTGGATTTCAGAGAGGCTTTTTTTATACTAAGGGGCGTTGCGGGGTAAACCAGCTTCGCTGGTTACCCCGCTAGAAGGGGTAGCGGAAAACGGGAGCACGCTTGCGTGCGTACGTTTGGAGCGAGGGGGAGACTTCCCCCTCCTAAGGAATTTTTATGACACCACACATTTATTCGCGCAAATGCGCATTCAAATCTATTGAAGATATTAAAGGCAAAAAAGTAACTGTAATGGGACTCGGGCTTAATGGTGGCGGCGAAGCTGCTGTTCGCTTTTTTTTGAATAAAGGCGCTTTTGTTACGGTAACTGATATGAAAACGGCCGAGCAGCTAAAACCAACTGTTGACCGGCTTACTCAAGATAAATCGCTTGATACTTCGCGGCTTACATTCCGGCTTGGCGAACACAAAATTGAAGATTTTGAAACTGCTGATTGTGTTATTAAAAATCCGGGCGTAAAGTTTGAAGGAAATAAATTTCTGGCGGCAGCGCGCGCAATTGAAACTGATTTGAGCATTTTTTTGCGCTTTACTGATTGCCCAATAATCGCGGTAACTGGAAGTAAAGGAAAATCTTCTACAGTTAGCGCAATTTATTACGGTTTATGCCAGGCTGGCTACAAAGCTTTTTTGGGCGGAAATATTACTGTAAGTCCGCTTACTTTTTTTGATGATGTAAACAGCGATACGCCGGTTGTAATTGAATTTTCAAGCTGGCAGCTTGCTGATTTGCGCGGACGCGGTGTTTTAAGGCCGCATATTTCAATTATCACAAAAATTGTTCCAGATCATCAAAACTGGTACGGAAATATGGAAGACTATGTTGCCGACAAGCGTTTGATTTATGCAGACCAGACAAAAGGTGATTATTCGATTTTTGATGCCGGTTCTGATATGCCTGGAACAGGGCCAGACAAAAATCTTCATCCTGGTGCTGAAACTTGGGGAAATCTTTTTGCATCTGAAACTAAAGCAACTGTTTTGCGTTACGGCAAAGGAAAGCCTGGCGTTTGGATTGAAGAAAAAAAAGACGGCAGCTACGAAGGCAAAGTTCAGCTGGCAAATATGGCCGAGCCGGAAACTATTTTAACCGGACTTTCGGTTCCAGGCGAACATATGAAGACCAATGTTTTAAACGCCGCGCTTGTAATGTATTTAATGGGCGTGCCTGCAAAAAAAACAGCCGACATCTGCAAAAACTGGCCGGGCATAGAGCACCGCCTTCAGTTCTTCCACAGCTGGCACAGCGCACCACAAACAACCGTAAAGTTCTATAACGATTCGTGCGCCACAGTGCCAGAAGCCGCAGCAGCCGCAACACAAGCGTTCGGAGTTCCCGTAATTCTTATGACCGGCGGAACCGATAAAGGCCTTGAGCTCACTCCGCTTATCCGAACTTTAACAAAACCAGACTCAAACACAATTCAAGTTAAAGATCTTTATTTACTCGCGGGGTCGGCAACAGACAAACTTTTGCCAGAACTCGATAAAGCAGGAGTTAAATATCACGGACCATTTGACGGGCTTGAACCGCTTTTAACTCAAGCAAAAAAGAATCTGGAAAGTGCCGCAAGCGAGCAAGCCAAAAATCAAAATGCTAAAGAAGAAATTTTTGTATTCTCGCCAGGCGCAACTTCTTTTGGAATGTTTACAAACGAGTTTGATCGCGGCAACAAATATATGGCCGAAGTTCAAAAGATTTTTCAGTAATGTAACGTGATATAAAAAAAAGCTTTAAAAACGAATTAAGGTGGCTGAACTTGTTGAACTTGTTCAAACCACCTTAATTCAAAAAGACATAAATGCCATTTTATAAAAAACAAACGGCCATTTTTACAAGCAAAATAACCGTTTGCTACAAAAATTAAACCTTAAACAAATCTACCTGTGAACCAATTTTATTGATAGAAGATTTTACCTGGCCAGAAATTTCATTCAACATTGTTCCAGTTTCATTGATTTTCTGAGCGCCAATAGCCATTTCTTCCATACTTGTATTCATCATTTCTGTAGTTTCCGAAAGCAGCTGCATATCGCGAACAATTCTCTTGTTCTGGTCTGACATTTCGTGCGAAGAATTGCGAACTTCACTTGTTGAAGAATTAAGATGTCTAAGCGCGTCCATAATCTGCTTTGAACCTTCGTTTTGTTCTTCCATAGCCGAATGAATCTGCAGCACGAGTTCATCTGTTTCTTTAATTCTAGCCGAAACTTCATTCAAAGCTGAACTTGCTTCAGATGATGAATCAACAACATCAGAAATTGAGCCCATAATTTTTGAAAGCTGCTCACCAATTCGTTTTGACTGCTCGGAAGAAGTTTCTGAAAGTTTTCGGATTTCATCGGCAACAACCGCAAAACCTTTTCCCGCTTCGCCCGCGTGCGCCGCTTCAATTGCAGCATTCATAGCCAAAAGATTTGTCTGCTCGGCAATCGAAGAAATTGCGGCATTTGCTTCCTGAAGCATTTCCGACTGTCCTTCGATTGTACGGATTTTTTCATTAACATCTTCCTGCTTAGAAAAGCCAATTTCAGCATTAACTTCAAGCGACTTAAACGAAGAAGACATTTTTTCAACCGACTGATTTACCGAATTGATGTTTCCAATCATTTCTTCAACCGCCGCAGAAGCCTGAGTTACACTTGCACTCTGCCCTTCAATCAAACTATCAAGATTTGTAATTGCTCCTGAAATATGATCTACAGAACTATGAGTTTCTTTTACGCTCATTCCCTGATTATTGATTTGCGCATGAATGCTGTCGATATTCGCAATAATTTCTGTAATCGAACTTGCAGTTTCATTTGTTCCGGCAGAAAGATTTTCACCACTTGTTCCAAGTTCTGCTTTTGATTCTTTTAGCGTTTTTACAATATCCTGAAGTTTGTCCATAAAAAGATCAAAATTGATTATAAGAGCGCCAATTTCATCACGAACATAAAGATTACAGCGTTTTGTAAGATCCGCATCGCCACTTGCAAGGTCGGCAAGAAAGAGTGTTACATTATTGATTCGGCCCATAATCCAGCGAACAAAAATATAACCGGCAATTGCAAGTCCAATCATAAGAACTAGTGCAACAGGAATTGCAAAAGCGAATGTATTTCTTCTTATAGATTCAATTACATACATTGATTTTGCAACAAAAACCATACCAGTAACTTTTCCGTCGCCGCTTACAAGAGGAGCATAGCTTGAATAGTATTCCATTCCAGAAATTGTATTTCCGCCAAGATAATGCTCACCGTGATTATAAACCTGATCAACAATTTTTTGATTATCAAGCTGAGTTCCAAGAAATTCTTCGCCAAGGTTTGTTGCAACGCGAGTTATTCCTTTAAAAATTGTACATTTTACAGAATAGTTATTTCCTACAACATTAACCAGCCCCTTAGTTCCGGCATCTGCAAGTTCATATCCTGTAACAATACAACCAAGAATTTTTCCGCCCGAATAAACCGGAGCCGAAACAATCAAGCCGTAATCAAGATCACCAAACGCATCATAAGCATAATCGCGGCGCCCCTGCAAAGCAGTTTCAATAACTCTATGCTTTACAGTAATTTCTTCATCAATTCCAACTCCGCAAAAAACGTAGCCGTCGGCATTAATATAAGCAAGAAGATCAAGGCCGGCACGGTTTGCCAACTCATCAAGATAACTTCCTAAAAAGAAAGAATCATAATGCTTAAAAACATCTATAATTTCTTCCTGAATCGAAAGCATTCTTGCGTAACGCTCAAGATTGTCGTGCCAATCTTCAAGCATATACTGAACCCCTTGAGATGTATGATAAACTTCGTCCTTAGCATTTGTCATAAGACCATGGTCAAATACAGCAAGCGAAACGCTACTTGTGGTTACAATGCCCAAAAAGCTTGCACCAATAATCATTCCGATTAACTTGGCCTTAAGTGACACATTCTTTTTTGGATGAGGATCAAAACGATCCAATGCCTTAGCCATTTTTTCTCCTTTCATTAAAAAATGAATTTGTTATATTTTATTATCTGTATATTCTTGTGAAAAATTTAGAGCAGAAACAACAGCCGCAATACCGGCGCGTCCTACGTTGGAACTTTTTCCAACACCCCAAACTTGTTCACCGTCTTCTTTTGTGATTTGAACATAAGCCATAGCCTGCGTATCTGAACCAATTCCCACCGAATGTTCATGGAACGTGGTAATATTAAAATGCGGAACCGGAGTCTGGCGCATTGCATTAACAAAAGCGTCCAAAGGTCCGTTACCCTTTGCAGAAATTGCGTAACGCTTTCCTTTCCATTCGATTGAAGCTGTTCCGGCAACCTGCTCCGGACGATCTGAACCACGCTCGCCTTCAATATGCTGCTCGGTGATTTCAAGAACGTTCAGCGGATATTTTGTTCTAAGCCAGGTTGATTCAAAAATTTCGTAGATTTCGTCTACGCTAAGCTCGCGCTGAAGTTCATCGGCGCGCGTTTTAATTACAGAACCAATAATCGCATGCATTGCTTTTGGAGCAACAATTCCAAAATGCGTTTCCAAAATATAAACTGCGCCACCTTTGCCGCTTTGGCTGTTGATTCTAATAATTCCATTGTATTCGCGGCCAATATCGTGCGGGTCAATTGGAAGATAAGGCACGTCCCAAAGAGCCGGCGCCTTTCCTTCAAGGCGGGCTGCCATAGCTTTACGAATTGCATCTTGATGTGAGCCGCTAAACGCCGTAAAAACAAGCTCGCCGGCATAAGGCGCCCTTGCGTAAATTGGCATTCCGGTAAATCTGCTGTACTCCGAAGAAATAAAATCCAAATCCGAAAAATTGAGTTTTGGCGAAACGCCCTGCGTGTACATATTTAAAGCAACCGTTACAATATCCAGATTTCCAGTTCGTTCGCCATTTCCAAAAAGGCAGCCTTCAACACGCTCAGCGCCGGCCAAAAGGCCAAGTTCACACTGCGCAACACTTTCGCCGCGGTCATTATGATTATGAAGTGAAATAATGCAACTTTGCCGATTTGGAATATTTCTGCAAAAATATTCAATCTGATCTGCAAATTGATTTGGCAAACTACATTCCACAGTTGCCGGAAGATTCAAAATGATTTTATTTTGCGGATTTGCTTCCCAAGCCTTCATCACTTCGCTGCAAATTTCAATTGCATAATCCAGTTCAGTTTGTGTAAAATTTTCTGGGGAATATTCAAGGTGAAAATTTGTAGGCTCGCGGCCTTCGGCCAAAGCCTCTTTTGAAACCGCTGCAATATATTTTTTTACGCATTTTACGCCGCTTACGGCAAGTTCAATCAGTTCTTCTTTTGATTTTCCAAAATTGTATTTTCGCTGCGACGGTGAAGTTGCATTATAAAGATGAAAGATTACATTTTTTGCGCCTTCAACAGCTTCAAAAGTTCTGGCAACAAGATGTTCGCGTGCCTGACACAAAACTTGAATTGTAACATCGTCGGGAATTAGATTTTCGGTTATGAGCCGGCGCACAAACAAAAACTCAGTATTAGAAGCCGACGGAAAACCAACTTCAATTTCTTTAAAGCCAATTTTCACAAGCAACTTAAAGAACTCAAGTTTTTGTTCAATTCCCATAGGATTTACAAGCGCCTGATTTCCGTCTCTTAAATCTACCGAGCACCAGATTGGAGCATTTTCAATTGTTTTTGAAGGCCATTTTCTGTCTTTCAGATTAACGCCAGCAAACGGCTGATATTTTCCGTTCGGATTCATAAATCATTCACCATTTAGATTAATTTACCTAAAAATGCTCACTAACTCAACCATAAATCTCCCATTATTTCATTGAATTTGTAGGTATTTATATAGTAAAATATCGTATATTTTTTTGGAGGAGAATATGAGAAAAGTATTAAAATCTTCACTATTAATCATTACAGCAGCATTGTTACTTGGCAGCTGTTCCAAAACAGAATCAAAAAAAGATTTCATTCTTGCAACTGGAGGAACCAGCGGAACTTATTATCCTTTTGGCGGTGCTATCGCAAATATCTGGAATACAAAAGTTGAAAATTTGAGCGTTACAGCTCAGGCAACTGGTGCTTCCGCAGAAAATCTAAGACTCATCAACAAAGGTGAAGCAGAATACGCAATTGTTCAAAATGATGTTATGGACTACGCTTATAACGGAACTGACCTTTTTGCAGGCGAAAAACTTGCAAACATTATGACAATTGCAACTCTCTACCCGGAAGTTGTTCAGATTGCAGTTTCTAAAAACAGCGGAATCAAATCAATTGCAGATTTTAAAGGAAAGCGCATTTCTGTAGGTGACGCAGGTTCTGGAGTTGAATTTAACGCAAAACAGATTCTCGAAGGTTACGGCCTTACTTTTGATGATATCAAAAAGAGCAATCTTTCATTCAAGGAATCTGCAGAAGGAATTCAAAACGGAACTTTGGACGGTTGTTTTGTAACTGCAGGCGTTCCAAATTCAGCATTGCAGGAACTTGCATTTTCTGCCGGCCTTGTTTTAATTCCAGTAGAAGACAAAATCGCAGATAAAATCTGTGCAAAATATGCTTATTACACAAAAACTACAATTCCTGCAAAAACTTACAAAGGAACTGATGAAGATACTCCAGCGCTTGCAATCAAAGCAACACTTGCCGTAAATTCAAAACTTGATGAAGAAATAGTTTACGAAATGACAAAAGCTCTTTTCTCAAATCTCGAAGAACTTTCACGCGGCCACGCAAAAGGAAAAGAGGTTTCTGTAGAATCAGCTATAAACGGCGTTTCTGTACCATTCCATCCTGGAGCAATAAAATATTACAATGAAATCGGTTTGAGTGTTAACTAAACTAAGGGTCGGGCGGCAAATTGCTGCCGTCCGGCATTATTTTTTTATGGTCAAAAAGAAATATCTTTTAATAACAATAATTATTTTAAGTATTTTTGGAGTTATTTTATTTTCTCCAGCAATTAAAGTTCTTTCCATTCAAAGCAGAAAATTAAAACCGCAAATTTTTTATTCAACAACAGCTTATTCAAAAGGTTTTGTAATTTCTTACACACATTCGGTAAACAAAGGGCGCGTTCACGATTTTTACCGGCACACAAAAGATGATAAAATTGAACTTTATAAAACCGCATTCGTTTCTTACGGCGCTGGAATTCCCGAACCACAAGAAACGCCAGGCGCAGTTTTTTCTGTAAATGATGATGATTACGAAATTTCGGGCTTAAACAGAATTGTGCCTAAACTTTTTATGGCCGTTGGCACCATTGCAAATCATACAATTATTTTTGATGATGATTTATCAAAAAATGAAGTTGCTTTAACTGATTTTTTTGAGCCACAAACAACAATAATTTTTGAATATAAAAAGATTTCAATAATCGAATATATAATACATTCTATCTAAAAAAGGAGATTCCGATGAACAAAAAAGAGCCGGAAACAAGCGGCATTGAAAAAATTCTTCCAACTTCAAACGAAGAAGAAATGAAAAAGCTGATGAAAGACCTTGATCGCGAACAAGCCTACCGAGAACACAAGTGCTGGCGTCAGTACATTACAGTTATTGTTTCTTTGATTTTTGTAACATTTCAGCTGTATGCAACCTTATCTGGAAAAATCACAGGGCAAATTCTTCGCGCAAGCCATTTGGCCTTTGTACAATTCCTGGCATTTTTACTTTTTCCAGCCACAAAAAAGCAGCCAAGAAACACGCTGCCATTTTACGATGTTTTACTCGGCCTTGCTGGAGCAGCCTGCTGGCTTTACATTGTAATCAACTTTAAACTTTTGTCGCAGCGTGCAGGAAATAACACAGTTTTAGACGTTATAGTTGGAATTATTGGCATTTTGATTTTGTTTGAAAGCTGCCGCCGTATTGTTGGCTTTCCAATTATGATTATTGCAGGAACTTTTGTGATTTACGCCTTTGCAGGAAAATATCTTCCAGGATTTTTACATCACCGCGGCTATTCACTCCAGCGCGTTGTTTGCCACCTTTTTTACAACACCGAAGGAATTATGGGAACTCCAATCGGCGCCTGTTCAAGATTTATTTTTCTGTTTATTCTTTTTGGCGCTCTTTTGGAAAAAACTGGAATTGGCCAATTTTTTATTGATATTTGTAATGCGATTGCTGGCGGCGCCAGCGGCGGACCTGCAAAAGTTGCAGTTTTATCTTCGGCGCTTCTTGGAACCGTTTCGGGCTCTTCAGTTTCAAATACAGTTGGTTCAGGTTCGTTTACTATTCCAATGATGAAAAAACTCGGTTATAAAGGCGAATTTGCCGGCGCAGTTGAAGCCGCAGCTTCTACTGGCGGCCAGCTTATGCCACCAATTATGGGTGCTGCGGCTTTTCTTATGGGTGAAAGTCTTGGCATGCCTTATATCACAATTGTAAAGGCTGCTGTAATTCCAGCAATTCTTTACTTCACAGGAATTTTTATTACCGTTCATCTGGAAGCAAAAAAACTTGGATTAAAAGGTCTTCCAAAAGAAAAACTTCCTCGCTTTTTACCACTTTTTGCGCGCAAAGGTTATATGATTTTGCCGCTTGTCGTAATAATCTGGTTTTTATGTTCTGGAAAAACACCTGAATTTGCAGCCTTTATGGGAATTGTAGCCTGTCTTTTAGTTGGAATTGGAATTTCACTCTTTGACCTTGCAAAAGGCAGAAAGCCAAATTTCAATTCAAAAGATATAATTGATGTAGCTTGTACAGCAGCCCGCAACATAATTAGTGTTGCAATTGCCTGCGGAATGGCCGGAATCATTATTGGAATTGTAACATTAACTGGACTTGGACTTAAAATGGGAGCCGGGCTTGTTTCTCTTGCCGGCGGAAAATTATTTCTTACTTTGATTTTTACAATGCTCGCGTCAATTATTCTTGGAATGGGTGCACCAACTACTGCAAATTATTTGATTACTTCAACTATTACAGCAGGTGCAATTATCCAGCTTGGCGTACAACCGCTGGCCGCACATATGTTTTCATTCTACTTTGGAATTATTGCCGATGTAACTCCACCAGTTGCTCTTGCCGCAATTGCCGGAGCCGCCATTGCAAAAGCCAAGCCTATGAAAACCGCCTTTAACGCAACAAAACTTGCAATTGGCGCGTTCATCATTCCATATATGTTTGTATTTAATTCACAAATGCTGATGATAAATGCTTCTGCTGGAACAATCGTTTTCATCATTCTTACCGCAATAATCGGAATGTTTGGAATCAGCGTTTCGCTTGAAGGTTATGGATTTAAGCACACAGGCTTCTTTTATAATTCAAAAAAATCAAAAGGCATTATAATAACTTTTGATGTTCTTGAAAGACTTCTTTTTGCAACAGCAGGCTTTTTGTGCGTAATACCAGAAACTCGTTCAGACATAATCGGACTTAGCATGATGACAATTCTTATTGCATATCAGATTATTAACAAGAAAATTTTATTGACGAAGAAACAATAATTTTATTATCTTATATTACAAGAGGTACAAAATATTATGAAAATCAAACCATTAGCAGATCGTGTTCTTGTAAAGAACGACAAAGCAGAAACTAAAACAGCAAGCGGCCTCATTATTCCAGAAGCTGCGCAGGAAAAAACTCAGACTGCTACTGTAGTGGAAGTTGGACCTGGAACTGATGAAAATAAAATCACAGTTAAGAAAGGCGACAGAATTATGTATGATAAATATGCTGGAACTCAGGTAAAGATTGACGGTGAAGATCACCTCATTCTTCGTATGAGCGATATCATAGCAGTTATTGAAGGATAAATCGTCAACCCGAACTTGCTTCGAGCCTTTTGTTAGAGGCTAAAAAAGTTCGGAATAACGACAATTCTAAAATTTAAGTTTATCTTTTAAAATAGATGCCCTTGCGTTTTCAGGATACAAACTTGCTGCGTATTCTGCCGAGCGAAGGGCATTTTTTATATCTCCGTCGGCAGCATAAATACAGGCAATTCTATAAAAAATCTCAGAACGAAGATTTTTGCGACTTTCGCGACCCGCTGCTTTTCCATAAAGGTCTAACGCCTTAGCTTTTTTTCCAAGTGAAACATAAATTTCGCCAAGATTCATACAAGCAGAAGTTGAAGCTGTTTGTGCAAGATAACCTTCTTCCAAAAGCCCTGCACTTTCATAAACACAATATTCGTGCAAACGCAAAGCTTCAGGCGCAAGTTTTTGATGAGCGGCAAACCAGGCTCCAAATTCTACAATTGAAAGTTCATAGCCGCGCGCTTTATCTACAAATTGATCCCAAAAATCAATTTTTGGACTATAATCGCTAATGCTGGTTACATAATTATAAAAAAGTTCCCAAGCATCATCATATTGTTTTGTGCGAAGCAAAAAGTTTAGCGCATATTGAATAAGAAGACTTTTATATTCACCGTCACGATTATAATCATCTTCAAGCATATTCCAAAGGTCGCGGTTTTTATCTTTTTCAGAAATTAAAGAATCAGTTTTGTATTTTAAATCCAGTTTTGCAATATTCAAATAAGGATTATTAGTGCGCTGCAACGAAGAATCAATTCTATACAAAGCGTCGCTTAAAGGAATTTTTCTGCGATTATCGTAACGTTCCATTTCAAGAGAAGAAATTCCAGCTTTTCGCAACGCGGCAACTTCAGAATCTTCTTGCCGCTCAAGATTTGAACGATACGCAAAATCAGCATAAAGAATAAGACCTGGAACATTGTCCGGCCAATGAGTTACAACATAAAAAAGCAAATCAGCATTTTGATCGTCCATTCCCTGATTTCCAGCCCAAATTGCACTATTCAAAAGGATATTTGAAAAAAGCCCTTCATCTTCTTTGCGAACTTTAACTTCATCAAGATTTAAGACAATTTCGCGGCGGATTTTTTCGGCCAGCTCCATTTCAGAAACAGCCATATAAGCATCAGATTCAAGAGCAACCTGCTGAACAGAAGTTGTTTTTAAACTTACAAAATTATGATAATCTTTCATCAGATTTTTTGAAGTTTCAATTGCTTCAATTGATTTTACAAACTGGCCTGCATCATAAGAAACAAGAGCCCAAAAAAAAGCATCATCAGCATCTAAAAAAGCCTTTGGATATAAAGAAGCCGCCAAAGAATAATCGCCGTTCATTAAATTAAAAGCAGCGCAGTTTCTCAACCAAACAGGATTTTTAGAAGTTTTATAAGCGTCAAGAAAAATCTGATAAAATTCTTTTTGAATATAAAAATCAAAAGCGTTTTCAGAAGTGGAATTTTGAACACAATCGCGAAGAACATATTCAGAATAAACAGAAGCGTAATTAGTTCCGCGCAATTTTTCCGCAACCTTCCCCGCCTCCGCGAGGCGGTTCCCTCTCATCAAAAAAGTAGCATAAACCGCCAAAAGTTCCGGATTATTTCCATTTTTTTTGAGCGCTTTTTTAAGAATCTTTTCGGCGCGCTCCGACTCTCCAAGCGTTGCATACCTTTTATAAATTCCAAGATAAATCCAAGAATCATAAGCCCGCTTTTCCAGCTTTTTAAGCTCTTTAAGCGCAGACTGCATTTGATTATTCATCACAAGCGAGTCAATTTCATCAAACTGGCTTGTTAACGAGTTTTGTTCTGCCCTCATACGACATGCAGAAAAGCAGAACAAAACAAAAGAAAATAAAAAGAATGTTAGTAAACAGCGGCTAAGCTCTCTTTGCTTCATTTTTTCCTATTTTATCAAGCACGGCATTAATAAATTTATAGGAATCATCTGTGTCAAAATCTTTAGCAATATTAACAGCTTCATCAATGACAATTTTTGGCTCAGCTCCATTTTGGAACAAAATCTCATAAACACTAGTTCGCAAAATTGCAAGTGCAACGCGGCTTATTCGATCCATACTCCAAGATGAAGAAAGATGATTTTCTATAAGTTTATCAATTTCATCAATATTACTTATTGTACCTGCAATTATAAGACTCGCAAAAGTTCTTTCTTCTTTTGCATTTGCGGAAATAACAGTTGTCTGTTCTTCTCCATTTTCAATTTCAGAATCTTTCTGCAACCAAGAGAAAGTCAGCAAATCATCGAGAGAAGACTTGCTGACGTCCCAAGAATACAATGCCTGAAATGCAATTACTCTACCATTTCTTCTGGACACTTATTTACCCCACTCAAGCAGCTTATCCAAAGCAGCACCATTTTTTTTCATATCTACATTTTCTGCTGTATGCAGCTCTTTTGCAACAGAATTTGCTGCATTGTTCAAATAAATCTGCTGCTTCTGCTGAGTAAGATTTGAACGGATATACTCATAAACTGTAACTGTAGTTTCCGGCTGAACTAAATCGCTGATTCCAAGCATTTTAGCATCATATTTTTTGATTACGCTAAGGAATCGATAATCGTTTGAAGTTTCTTCAACATCAGAAATATAACCTTCTTTCTGATTGAATACATAAACTAACTTCTGCAAAGAAAGTCCAAGTCCAGCGGCGGCAGTTTCTGTTTTTGTGAAAACACCAAGTCCGGCTTTAAAACCAGAACCTTCAGCCTGAGATTGAATTGCAATCTGTTCTGCAGAAAGTGCCTTTGATTTATATTTATTAAGATAATCAGTTGCCTTAAGTTTTGCAGAATCAGGATCAGAGCCCTTTGGAACAATTACTAAAAGCATTTTTGCCATATCATTCCAAACAAATGATGATTTATTACTTTCATAAGCAAGGCGGATTTCTTCATCAGTTGCTGCAACTTTCTGAATTTCAGCCTGATGCTTTTGAGCAATATATTGATTCATAAGCAACTGATTTTTGAGATGACTTTTGTATTCTGCCTTATTCATTCCTGTCTGCTCAACAAGAATTGCCTCTAAAGAGGTTCCCTGCTTTTTAAAGTAGTCTTCAAGTTCTCTTTCGGTAACACTTGCTCCAAGAGACTGGCTCATAGACTGAATAAAATACTGATCTACATAACTGTCAGGAATTACAATGCCACTTTTTGCAGCTGCCTGAACAATAAGTTTCTCTTCTATAAGAGTATCGAGTACCTGTTTCTTTTCATCAACAGTCAGATTGCGGCCAATCTGTTTTTCATACATTTCACATCTGGTTCTAAGCTGCTTTAAAGTAATGGATTCATTCTTATTAAGCTTTACAACAGCAAGAACCTGCAAATCTGACTGCGCAAAAACTGCAAAACTTGCAAGCATTAAAATTGATAGAACTGCTATAATCTTCTTCATTTTTATAATCCTTATAAATTAGTTTCAGTTTCGTCTACTAATTATAACATAACATTAAATAAGTAGTTACAAATCCAAACAAATGGAACTTATGTTTTTCTACTTATCTAATGGAAGTCCACCAGAAATTACAGCGCGAATACGTCTTACACCAGCTGAACTAGACTGTTCTTTCTGAATCTTGAATTCACCAATCTGTGCTGTATGCTGAACGTGAGGTCCACCACAAACTTCTTTGCTGAACCAGTCTGATTTAACGTCGCGGCCGATTGTGTAAACCTTAACATCTTCGCCATATTTGTTTGTAAACAAAGCGCGAGCGCCAGCAGCTTTTGCAGCATCAAGCGGCATAACTTCCATAGTAACCGGTAAGTCTTCCTTAATCTTTTCGTTTACAATGTCTTCAACCTGCTGAATTTCTTCTTTAGTCATTGGACGTTCAAATGTAAAGTCAAAGCGCATACGCTCGTTGTTGATATTTGAACCTTTCTGAGCAACCTGGTCGCCAAGAACGTTTACCAGAGCCTGCTGCAAAAGGTGTGTTGCAGTATGATATTTTGTTGTAA
>JAGCVK010000068.1 GCA_017962415.1 Treponema sp.
CCCGCAGAGAGGGTAGCGACCAACGAAGTGGGCGCGCAGGGGGAGACTTCCCCCGCCTTACTCTACCAACCGCGTAGTTTCAAAATGGTTGATACTTGTGCCGGCGAGTTTGATGCGGAAACTCCGTATTTTTACTCAACAACCGGCGGCGAAAACGAAGCCGAAATATTCTTAAAGGAAAATAAATAAAAGGAGGAAAGGTAAACTGTAAGAATTTAGAATAGGAAGATTCTAAAAAGTTGCTGAATGTTTTGGCAGCTTTTATTAACGAATCTTTGATTTGGCCGCAGGAACAAGCGGTTCAGCAAATTTTTTACAGTTTCTTCAATAAGAGTATGTGTGGATTTGTAGGATGTTTTGATTTAAATAGCGGAAGTCAGCCGATTGCAGAAGGCTTAAAAGAAGAACTGCGTTCTCAGATTCTTGAAATGAGTAAAAAAATAAGACATCGCGGCCCTGATTGGAGCGGCGTTTATACAGGCGAAAATGCAATTTTGAGCCACGAACGCCTTGCCATTGTTGACCCTTTAAGCGGCAAACAGCCTTTAGTTAGCGATGATGAAAAAATCATTCTTGCTGTAAACGGCGAAATTTATAATCACAAACAGCTTCGTCAGGAATACAGCGGAAAATACAATTTTAGAACACAAAGCGACTGCGAAGTAATAATCCCGCTTTATAAAGAATACCGCCAAAGCAAAGACTTTGCTCGTATGATTGAAAAACTTTCGGGCATTTTTGCGTTTGCACTTTACGACAGCGAAAACGACACTTACCTTATTGGCCGCGACCAAATTGGCGTAATTCCACTTTATCAAGGTTGGGATAAAGCCGGCCGCTATTATGTTGCAAGCGAACTTAAAGCGCTCGAAGGCAACTGCCAGACAATCGAAGAATTTCCAAACGGACATTATCTATATTCAGGAGGGGAAAGTATTCCCCTAGGCTGCACTTCGTCGAAGCCTACCCTTTCTAACGGGGGACACCCCCGTAACGCCCCCGCAAAACCAACTCTTTGGTACAAGCGCAATTGGGAAAGTTATGAGGAAGTAAAAAACAGCCCGCGTGCAACAGACGAAAAAGGCGAAATTATTAATCCAAGTGTAATCGAAAAAGTTCGCAACGGCCTTGAAGCCGCCGTAAAAGCCCAGCTTATGTCCGACGTTCCTTACGGAGTTCTTTTAAGCGGCGGCCTTGACTCATCTATAATCGCAGCTGTAACTCAAAAATTCAGCAAAAAACGTGTAGAAACAGACAGCCGCGAAAGTGCCTGGTGGCCACAGCTGCATTCCTTTGCCGTTGGCCTTGAAGGAAGCCCAGACCTTGTTGCTGCAAAAAAAGCCGCAGATTATATTGGAACAGTTCATCACGAAGTTCATTTTACAATTCAAGAAGCATTAGATGCGCTCCCAGATGTAATTTATCATATTGAAACTTATGATATTACAACAGTTCGTGCTAGTACTCCAATGTATCTTCTTGCGCGTGTAATCAAATCAATGGGAATAAAAATGGTTTTAAGTGGCGAAGGAAGCGACGAGCTTTTTGGCGGCTATTTATATTTCCACAAAGCTCCAAATGCACAAGAATTTCACGAAGAACTTGTTAGAAAAATGAGTAAACTTCACCTTTACGATTGTCTTCGTGCAAACAAGTCTTTAATGGCTTGGGGTGTTGAAGGCCGCGTTCCATTCCTTGATAAAGATTTTATTGATATTGCAATGTCGTTAAACCCAAGCGACAAAATGAATATCAAACTTCCAGACGGCAAACTGAGAATGGAAAAATGGATTTTGCGAAAAGCCTTTGAAGATCTTCTCCCGGAAAATATCTGCTGGCGCCAAAAAGAACAATTTAGCGACGGCGTTGGCTACAACTGGATTGATACCCTCAAAAAGATGACAGAAGAAAAAGTCAGCGACGCAGAATTTGCCCGCCGCGAAAATCGCTTCCCTGTAAATTCTCCAAAAACAAAAGAAGAATACTATTACCGTGAAATTTACAGCCGACTGTTTCCAAGCGATAGTGCAGCGCGCTGTGTTCCACACGAAGCGGGCGTTGCCTGCTCTACTGCAAAAGCCCTTGAATGGGACGCAGCCTGGAAAAATGCCGACGAGCCAAGCGGTAGAGCTATTGCCGGTGTACACAACGATGCTTATAAAAACTAAATGGCGAGCATAAGAACAGGAGTTATAAAATATGTCTGATAATAAAACAATCGTAGTTCTCGGTTCTGGCCCAATTAGAATTGGACAGGGAATTGAGTTTGATTACGCATCTGTTCAATGTGTACAAGCGCTTAAAAAACTTGGCTATAAAGTTGCCATTATAAATAACAACCCGGAAACTGTAAGTACCGATTTTGATACAGCAGACAGGCTTTATTTTGAGCCTCTTACTCCAGTTGATGTTATGAACGTTTTAAACGTTGAAAAACCGCTTGGCGTAGTTGTAGCTTTTGGCGGCGGAACAGCAATTAAACTTGCAAAATATTTGGATAGTCAGGGAGTAAAAATCTTAGGAACCAGCGCAGATGCAATTGACCTTGCAGAAGACAGAGAGCGCTTTGAAGAACTTTGCGACAGACTTGGAATTAAGCGACCAAAAGGATTAACTGTTTTTACAGAAGTTGAAGCTCTCGAAGCGGCTGAAAAAATAACCTACCCTGTTTTAATGCGCCCAAGTTATGTTCTTGGCGGTCAGAATATGATTGTTGCCCGCAATAGTGCCGACGTAAAAGAATATATGAAAATTATTTTAAGAGGCGGAATAGAAAATCCGGTTCTTATTGATAAATACATGGAAGGCAAAGAGCTTGAAGTTGACTGCATTTGCGACGGCGAAGATGTTCTGATTCCAGGCATTATGGAACATATTGAACGAACTGGAATTCACTCTGGTGACTCTATTGCAGTTTATCCAGGCGTTTTTTCACCAGAAATTGAACAAAAAATAGTTCGCCAGTCTACAGACCTTGCTTTAGCACTTGGAACAAAAGGCCTTGTAAATATTCAGTATTTAATTTACGAAAACGAGCTTTATATTATCGAAGCAAATCCGCGCTCGAGCAGAACAGTTCCGTATTTAAGCAAAGTTTCTGGAGTTCCAATGATTGACCTTGCAACACGGGCAATGCTTGGAGAAAAAGTTCGCGAACTTGGTTACGGAACCGGCCTTTACAAAAAGCCTGGTTATTTTGCCGTAAAAGTTCCGGTTTTCAGTTTTGAAAAACTTATAGATGTTGATACACATCTTGGCCCTGAAATGAAATCTACCGGTGAAGTTTTAGGAATTGCAAAAACCCGCGAAGAAGCAATTTATAAAGGAATGGCAGCTGCTGGCTGGAAGATGATTAAGCCAAACAAGCCAACGGCTCAAGATTCACAATACGGTATTTTATTTTCCGTTCGACAATCAGATTTACCAGAACTGCCTGAACTTGCAAAAAAATTTTATGAACTTGGCTTTACGCTTTACGCAACAAGTGGAAATGCTGCAACTATTGAACGAAGCGGAATGCCGGTTATAGAAGTTGCAAAAGTTCATGAAAATTACAACGACAATGTTATGACTTTGCTTGAAAGCGGAAAAGTTGTTTATGTTGTTTCAACTTCGGCTAAAGGGCGAGATCCTGTTGCAGAAAGTGTAAAACTTCGCCGTCTGGCTGTAGAACGCGACATTGATTGTCTTACCGCAATTGATACTGCAAATGCACTGGCTGACTGTTTAGCTTCTGACTACAGTCTGGAAAATACAAGTTTGGTTGATATAAACCATAATTAATTATTGTTTTAGAGGAATCAGCGATGAGTAAATTTATTTTTGTAACAGGTGGAGTAGTTTCCGGACTTGGAAAAGGAATTACAGCAGCAAGTCTTGGTCGGCTTTTAAAGTGCCGCGGTCTAAAAGTTACAAGCCAAAAACTTGACCCTTATATGAACGTTGACCCGGGCACAATGAGCCCGTTCCAGCACGGAGAAGTTTTTGTAACTGATGACGGCGCAGAAACAGACCTTGATCTTGGACATTACGAGCGGTTTATTGATGAAAATCTTACAAAATATTCAAATTTAACTAGCGGCCGCGTTTACTGGAACGTTTTAAATAAGGAACGCCAGGGCGAATATCTTGGCCAGACAGTTCAGATTATTCCGCATGTAACAAATGAAATAAAAGACTTTGTTTTAAAAAATGCAGAAGTTAGCGGCGCCGATGTTAGTATAGTTGAAATTGGCGGTACAATTGGCGATATAGAAAGCCAGCCCTTTTTGGAAGCAATCCGCCAGCTTGCGCTTGAAGTTGGCCGACGCAACTGCCTTTTTATACACGTTTGTCTTGTTCCTTACATCAGCGGTTCAGATGAATTTAAGTCAAAACCAACTCAGCATTCAGTAAAAGAGCTTATGGCCGTTGGTATTCACCCGGATATTATTGTAGCTCGCTGCGATAAAGAAATCCCAATTGAAATCCGAAAAAAGATTTCGCTTTTTTGTAATGTTGGTGAAGATTGCGTTATAAATAACACAACCTGCCCTAGCCTTTATGAAGTTCCATTAATGCTTCATGCGCAAAATATGGACGATGTAGTTTGCCGCGATCTTGGTCTTGAAACTAAAATTGATTCAAAAACACTTAAAGCCTGGTCTGAAATGGTAGAAAAAATCCATTCGCGACAGGGCGATATTCAAATAGCGTTAGTTGGAAAATATGTAAAACTCCACGATTCATATTTGAGCATTGTAGAATCTTTGAATCACGCAAGTTTTGTAGTTGGAAAAAATGTAAAAATAAAATGGGTAGATTCAGATAGCGTAACCGATGAAACAGCGCCTCAAGTATTTGCAGACTGCGCCGGAATAATTCTTCCAGGCGGCTTTGGCCACCGCGGCGTTGAAGGAATGGTTTGCGCGTGCCGTTATGCTCGAACTCACAAACTTCCGTATTTTGGAATCTGTCTTGGAATGCAAATTGCTGTAATTGAGTTTGCAAGAAGCGTTCTTGGCTATTCAGATGCAAACAGCCGCGAATTTGACGAACTTTGCGAACACCCGGTTATAGATTTAATGAAAAATCAGGAAGGCGTAATAAAAGGCGGAACAATGCGATTAGGAAGCTATCCTTGTGAAGTTGCAAAAGCTACAACGCTCGAAAAAGCGTACAAAAGCAATCATATAGAAGAACGACATCGCCACCGTTACGAGTTTAACAATGATTATCGAGAGGAAATGACAAAAGCAGGCCTTACAATAAGCGGCACAAGTCCAGACGGCACACTCGTTGAAGCAGTTGAAATAGCAGGCCAGTTTCATGTTGGCGTTCAGTTCCACCCGGAATTTAAGAGCCGCCCAAACAATGCCGGCCCACTTTTTGTAGAATTCTTGAAAGCGTGCCAATAAGCTATTATAATTTTATTAGAGGTTAATATGTATACAGTAGAAGATGTTTTGGATTATGTAAAAGAAGAAGATGTAAAATTTGTGCGCCTTGCTTTTTTTGATTTAAATGGCGTACAAAAAAATATTTCAATAATGGCAGACCAGCTCGAAAATGCATTTGATAATGGAGTAAGTTTTGATGCTTCAGCAATTTGCGGCTTTGAAAAAGCAGAAAAATCCGACCTCTTTTTATATCCAGATCCAACAACACTTTCAGTATTGCCATGGCGACCAAATACCGGAAAGGTTGTGCGAATGTTCTGTTCAATAAAACATTCAGACGGAAAAGATTACGAAAAAGATTTTCGCACAATGCTCAAGAAAACCGTAAATCAGGCACGCGAAAAATACGGAATAGAGTTTCATATAGGAACAGAAATAGAGTTTTATCTTTTTAAACTAAACGAACAAGGCGAACCAACAAAAACACCTTTTGATAATGCCGGCTACATGGATATTGGACCAGAAGATAAAGGAGAAAATATCCGCCGCGAAATCTGTTTTACACTAGAACAAATGGGAATTCAGCCAGAAGCAAGCCACCACGAAGAAGGTCCAGGCCAAAACGAAATAGATTTCCACTATTCAGATGCAGTAACAGCCGCAGATAATGCTGCAACATTTAAATGGGTAGTAAGAACAAGAGCTGCAAATCAAGGCTTGTACGCAGATTTTTCACCAAAACCATTGGCAGACAAAGCTGGAAGCGGTTTCCACATAAATCTTTCTTGTTCAGATTCATCAAAAAATAAATATGCAATGGCTGGAATCTTAAAACATGCCGAAGAAATCACAGGCTTTTTAAACTGCCACGAAGAATCATATAACCGGCTTGGAGAACATAAAGCTCCAAAATACATCTGCTGGGGAAAAGAAAACCGTCTGGCCTTTATTAGAGTTCCAGCAGTTACAAACGAAAATGCACAGCGCCTTGAAATCCGCTCAGCAGATTGTGAATGCAACGTATATCTAGTGCTGAATCTTTTAATAAATGCAGCATTAGACGGAATTAAAAATAATATAGAACCGCCACAAGAAATTCCTTGCGGAACAAATCCGGCCGAAATCAAAAACTTAAAACTTTTGCCAGATACACTTGAAGCCGCAAAAAAAATAGCAGAAAACAGCAGTTTTATAAAGGAAATTCTTGGATACTAAATTTAGGGAATTGGTTAGCGAAAAATGACTTCAGACACACAAAGCGTTCTGGTTGTAACAAAAGACAGTAAACTTGCCGCAATGATAAACGCACTTCTTGTAGCGCCGCTTTTTGAAGCAAAAATTACAAGCGATTTTAATGAAGCGCGCAGGCTTACTTCTGAACGTGTCTACAATATAATACTTTCAGACTATAGTGACGGCGAAGGCGTAGATTTTGCCACAGATATTTCCGAATCACTAAGCACAATTTTACTGCTTACACCGCAAACTCTGTACGAAGAAATAAGTTACCGCGTAGAAGGCTATGGAATTATAACCGTAGCAACACCGTTCGACCAGTTTACCTTTTACAGCACAATAAAAACCGCAATTGCCGTACAATACAAGGTTCACATACTCCAAAGCCAAACAACAAAGCTCAAAGTAAAAATGGAAGAAATCCGCCTTGTAAACCGCGCAAAAATGCTTTTAATGCAACATCTCAATATGACAGAAAGCGAATCACACCGCTACATAGAAAAAGAAGCAATGAATCGCGGTTTAAAAAAGACCGCAGTCGCAGAAGAAATAATAAGAAATTATGGATAATTTTGGGGGCTCCCGGCCTGCACGAAGTGCAGGCCGGGACCGCTATGTCCGCACTTCGCTAACGCTCACCGTCCTCGCGGAGTCGCTTTTGTAGTTTCGCACGCTCAACCACAAAAACGCCACCGCTGCGGTCGGCACGCAGCTACGCTGCTGGTGCTCCCAGCGCTGCCCCATTTAGATTTTTTTACACCGGATATTCGCCGTTAAAACAACCTTTACACCAGCCTTGTTTACAACTTTCACAGCCGGCTTTGCAGCAGGAACTCAAGGCTTTAATCATACCTTCAAGAGAAATAAAGGCAAGTGAATCAGCTCCAATTTCGCGTCTAATTTCTTCAAGTTCGTGAGTGCTCGAAATAAGCTCATTTTTACTTGGAGTATCAATGCCCAAATGGCAAGGAAATTTTACAGGCGGAGAAGAAACCCTAAAGTGCACCGACTTCGCTCCAGCCCGTCGTAAAATATCAACTAAGCGGCGGCTGGTTGTTCCGCGCACAATAGAATCATCAATTACAATTACGCGCTTTCCTTCCAAATCGCTTTTTATTGCATTGAGTTTTACAAAAACCATAGCTTCGCGTTCAGCTTGAGTTGGAGCAATAAAAGTTCGGCCAATATATTTATTTTTAATAATTCCAGTAACATAAGGAATGCCGCTTGCCTTTGCATAACCAAGAGCAGCTCCAATTCCGCTGTCTGGAACACCAATTACAACATCGGCATCAACACCAGATTCTTTGGCTAAAAGCTCGCCCATTTTATAACGTGCCTCTTGAACAGCAATTCCGTCTATTACAGAATCAGGGCGCGCAAAGTAAACATATTCAAAAATGCAAGTCTGTTTTTCTTCTTCGAGATATTTATAAGACTGTAAACCGTTTTTATTAATTACAACAATTTCTCCGCATTCCACATCTCGCAAAAATTTGCCGTTTACAGAATCTATTGCGCAGGATTCTGAAGTTATAATGTAAGACTTAGGGGGCGTTACGGGGATAACAAGCGAAGCTTGTTTATCCCCCGTTGAGAGGGTAGCGACCAACGAAGTGGGCGCGCAGGGGGAGACTTCCCCCTCCCCGATTATTCCAAGACAAAGCGGACGGATTCCGTTTGGGTCGCGCACGCCAATCAGCATATTTTCGGTCATTATGCAAAGGGCAAAAGAGCCTTTTATTAGTTTTGCTGTTTGAATTACTGCGTCAATAAAGCGTTTTTGATTTTCCTCTTCGCAATAAGTTTCGCTGTTTGGTGAGCCGAGCTTTCCGCCGTTTTCTATATATTTTCTAACGATTAGTTTTAAAATAACTTCGCTATCGCTGGAACTTGAAAAAGTGCTTCCGTGATCTTCGAGCATTTCGCGAATTTTTGTGTGGTTTACAAGCTGGCCGTTATGGGCAAGCGCAATTGAGCCGTTTTTGAAAGAATTCATAAAAGGCTGTGCGTTTTCGATTGTGCGGCCGCCGGCTGTTGCGTAGCGAACGTGTCCTACTGCAATATCGCCTGAAAGAGTTTCAAAATGGCCTTGTTCAAAAACATCGCTTACAAGGCCAATATCTTTGTGCAGTTTGATTTTTTGTCCGTTGCTTACGGCAATTCCTGCGCTTTCCTGGCCGCGATGTTGCAAAGAAGTTAATGCAAAATACGAAAGGCCAGCTGCGTTTTGTGCTCCATAAATACCGACAACACCACATTCATCGTGAAATTTGTCTTGCAACATTTTATTGAGCCTCGTTCAAAAGATATTTGTCGATTTGGCGGGCGCATTCGCGGCCTTCGGCAATTGCCCAAACTACAAGTGACTGGCCGCGGTGCATATCACCTGCGGTAAACACTTTTGCTTTTGTTGTTGCAAATCCGCTTGAACTTGTTGAATATTCTGCATTTTCTGCTTGTGATTTTTCTACGGATTTTACAGTTCCGCGTTCTCCAAGTTCAACGCCAAAAGCATTTGCTGTGTATTCTTCGCAGCCGATAAAGCCTGCAGCAACTAAAAGTAAATCGCAAGGCAATGTTTTTTCTGTACCTTCGCGTTCTACAAGTTGTCTTTTTCCGCCTTTTACCTGGAATTCAACTTCTACTGTGCGAACTGCGGTTATATGACCGTTTTCACTAAGAACTTCTTTTACTGTTGTTTCGTATATGCGCGGATCGTGGCCAAACTTTGCAATTGATTCTTCGGCACCATAATCAACTTTTAGTACCTTTGGCCATTGTGGCCATGGATTATTCGCAGCGCGTTCTACCGACGGGCAAGGCATCATTTCTATTTGAGTAACGCTTGCAGCTCCAAGTCTGATTGAAGAACCGCAGCAGTCGTTTCCTGTGTCGCCACCGCCAACGATTATTACATTTTTTCCCTGAACTTCGATTCCGTGTCGTTCTGCAAGCATTTGTGCAATCTGGCCATTTGTTGGCTGCATTTTGATTTTTTCGAGCGCATTGCTTGTTGAAATTACACACTTTGTTACATCAGTTAGAAAATCAACTGCAAACATAACACCGCCGGCATTTTTTCCATCGGCACTAACTGAAAGAGCTTCCATACCTTTTGCATTAAGATTTCGGGCTTTTTTTGCACCGCAACAAAGGGCAACTGCATCAAACTCGTTTAGAATATGGTCTGCAGAAGCCGAACGGCCAACATCGGCATTAAAAACAAATTCAACGCCTTCTTCTTTCATAAGTTTTACACGACGTTCAATTATATTTTTTTCGAGCTTCATATTTGGAATTCCGTACATCAAAAGGCCGCCGGATCTGTCTTCGCGCTCAAAAACAGTAACACTATGGCCCCGGCGGTTAAGCCAGTCTGCTACAGCAAGTCCACTTGGACCCGAACCGATTACCGCAACTTTTTTTCCACTTCGTTTAAGCGGAATTTGAGGCTTCATATAGCCAGTTTCAAAGGCTTTTTCAATAATAAAAAGTTCATTATCGTGAACTGTAACTGCCCCTTCTCCAACAACCGGGCTTCCGCAATTGCAGGCTTTTTCGCAAAGTGCCGGACAAACACGGCCAGTAAATTCTGGGAAACTTGAAGTTTTCAAAAGCCTCCAGGCTGCCATATCAAACTGACCATTATAAAGTGCATCATTCCACTCAGGAATATAATTATGCAGCGGGCAGCCTGTAACCATTCCATTTAGTTTAAGAGCGGAACCGCAAAGCGGAACACCACAGTTCATACAGCGGGCAGCCTGCTGGCGGCGGGCGTTTTCATCTAGCTTTGGATGAAATTCTTTAAAATTTGTAATTCTTTCAAGCGGCTCAACATTGCCGTTTTCAACTCGATTATAATCCATAAATCCTGTTGGTTTAGCCATAATAAAAAAGCCTCCGGGCAAAAAAAAGAGGCCGTAGACATAATCTTGTATCAAACAAAATTATATCTACGACCTCTTTGTCGTAATTTATTACATTATCTCAAAATGCGGCGCTAGTGTCAAGTTGTTTGGTTGAATGAATACAGGGCTTCCGCATTATAAAGAATTTTAATGTTGAAAACTAAAAAACTGCATTTTTTGTACCACCCACATTTTTTTATATGCAAAATCAGTTCAAAAAACAACATCTTAACGGCTGCAATCTGCAACTTACCATTTTGCCAATTGTGGATTTTTTATTCTGATTTTAGAATTAAAGTATCAAAATTAAATACGAGGTAATTTATGAAATTAACTAAAACTATTTTTGGATTGTGCTTTGCACTTTGTTTTGCATTTAGTTCATGCAATTATAAAGATGAAATTGATTCTGTAAAATCAATTTCAAAATTAACAGACGGCGTTTACTTTTTGGAATACGAAGGAGACTATTGCTTTGATAAATATCTTGAACAAGGCGGAGCAAAAAATGTCGATGAGCTTACGGGCTTTATCAGCAATCAGCTCAAAAAAGGAAACTGGTCTACTTCAAAAAATCATAATATGAAAAAACTCAAAATAAATCCTTCTGATTTTGGTTGCAGCTCAATTAGTGTAAAAAATGCACAAAACCCAAATCAGGTAATTTTTGGCCGCAATTATGACTGGAAAGATTGCCAGGTTTTGATTATTCACTCAAAGCCAGTAAACGGTTATGAATCAATTTCAACTTGTTGTCTTTCGCATATTGGAATTGATGAAAACTGGCAGCCAAGCGGAAAATTCTTAAAAGACGTTTTTGCACTTGCTGCAATTTATGTTCCAATGGACGGAATGAACGAAAAAGGTTTATATATTGCGGATTTAATGGCCGGCGATGACGAGCAAACATATCAGGAACGCGGAAATACAAGTCTTACAACAACAGACGCAATTCGCCTTATTCTCGATAAAGCAGAAAATGTAGATCAGGCAATTTCACTTTTGGAAAATTACGATATGCATTCTGTAATTGGCCGCGCTCATCATTTTGCAATTTCAGATTCAAGCGGAAAAGCCGTTGCAGTTGAATGGGTTAATAACCAACTTTATGTAAAAGAAACAAGACTTCTTACAAATCACTATGTAACAGATTCTCCAAAAAAAGACGACGGAACAAATCCGCAGACAGAAAATTCTCGAATCCGCTATGAAATTCTAAAAAACAAACTTTCACAAACAGATTGTACAATGAATGCTCAACAAACCGCAGATTTATTAAAATCAGTTAGCGCTTCACAATATGGATACGGTGGACTTACCGTTTGGAGTGCAATTTTTGAGCCGGAAAATCAAAAAATTACATATTATTTTAGAGAAAATTATGACAAACCTTTTGTTTTTGAGTTACAATGATAATAAATGAAAATCACGATTTTAGAAGCTAAAGCAGATGAAGAAGATGAAATTATTGTAAAATGCCATTTCCTTGATGAAGATTTAACGCTTTTGTTGAATCAACTTAGAAGTGGCAGCTCAAAAATGAATTTCTACAAGGATAACAAAATTATTCTTGTAGAAAAAAAAGATATTTTATATTTTGAATCTGTTGAAGAAAAAGTTTTTGCTTATACTAACGAAGACGTTTTTCAAACAAAGCTTAAGCTTTACGAAGTTGCCCAAGTTATGAATTCTAAAAACTTTTTTAGAGCAAATAAATCGGTAATTGTAAATGTAAATAAAATAAAAAGTCTTTTGCCCGCTTTTGGTGGAAGATTTGAAGCCATTCTAAAAAACGGGTATCGGGTAATAATTTCAAGAAATTATGTACCAAAATTAAAAGAACTTTTAGGACTTTAGTATGAAAGAAAAAATTAAATTTTTATTGTCATTTTTTACACGGATTGTAACTGTAATTTTAGTTATAGATACTCTGGTTTTGTTTATTGTAAAAGGCAAAGATGTAAGACTTTCTCTTTTAGATATTACAGGAATTTTACTTGTAGGACTTTGCTGCACAATTTTTTACATTCCTTTTCTAACAGACAAACCGGTTTCAAAACGCAAAATGATTTTTTTAAGTATTCTTTACTTAGTTGAAATCAATTCAGTAACTCTGCTTTTTGGATATTTTTTTAAGTGGTTTTGTTTTGCAAACATTAAATCATTTTGTGCCTTTGAATCTGTTATTATTGCAACGTACATTCTTATTATGATTATTTTTTACAAAATTGATTTTTCAACTGCAGACAAAATGAACGAAAAACTAAAAAATCTGGAAAACTAAAATCAAAATAAAAAATTACTAAAGGACTTTTATGGACAAAACAATTATAAAAAACAAAAAAGCAATCATTTTCACAGGTATTATTTTAATTGCAATGCTTTTATTTTTTATTATAAAAAATGATTTATTCTTTTATGAAAGTTCCGATTACGACATAAGCGCTAGAGAACTTGTAATCAAAAATGTTAAAGAATTTGATACTCGAACGGCAGCTTTTTATGGTCTTATTTTTATTATAGTTTTGGTTAATTTTGTAAGATTCATTTTTTGGAAACTAATTTATGACAATAAAGGCTTTTCTTTAAATGATGATATGAATAATTTAATTGAATTTGAAAAAATCATTAGCGTTGTACATTATAACGCTCAGCGCTACAGACGCGGCGCTGTTGATAAATTTATAGTTACCTATCTTGGATACCCGGAATTCGGTTATGAAGAAGGTCTTCAAAAAGAATACATTGAAGGATTTCCACATAATAGCGAAATGAAAGAGTTTTTCTCTTTTATGAAAAAAGCAAATCCGAAAATTGAATTTTCATGCGAAAGAGCAACTTCAGAAGGCGTTGAAATAAGCAATTTTGATTATTTTTAAATAAAAAGCCGAAGGCAAAGGCAAGTTTTGCAAATAAAAAGCCTTGCCTTCGGCTTTTTTTGAACTGTTACTTGATTAACTTGCAAGTTTCTTAAAGGCTAAAAGCATTGCTTCTTCGTGAGAAGCACCGGCTTTTTCCTGAACGGCAATTTCGCTCATAATTTTTAGATAATCATTTGGAATGATTTTCTTAAACTTACCTTTCCAATTATCCCAATCAGAAAGAATGAGTTTTGCGCGCTCACTTCCCGTTTCTTTTTCATGCTGTTCAATCAGATTATGAAGCTTTTCTTCATCAGTAGAATCACGCAAAGTTGTTGTTTCATCATCAAGAGAATACATTTTTACAAGTTCGTGATTAAGGCGCTTATACAAATCATGATTTTCATCAAGAACGTAAGCAACACCGCCGCTCATTCCAGCACAAAGATTTTTACCAGTTTTGCCAAGAATTATTGCAGTTCCGCCTGTCATATATTCAAGACCGTGGTCGCCGCAGCCTTCTGCAACAACTGTTGCTCCTGAATTACGAACGCAGAATCGCTCGCCAGCAACGCCATTAATAAACGCAGTTCCGCTTGTAGCACCAAACAAAGCAACGTTTCCAACAATGATATTTGAATCAGCTTCTCCGTCAAATTCGGCAGGCTTTTTGATTATAAGTTTTCCGCCACTCAAACCTTTTCCAAAAGCGTCGTTTGCATCGCCTGTGAGGCGCAAAGTAAGTCCCTTTGGAATAAAAGCTCCAAAGCTCTGGCCTGCTCCTCCTTTAAAGTTTACGCAGTAAGTGTCATCAGAAAGTGTGTTGCCAAACTTCTTTTGAATCTCGCTTCCAAGAATTGTTCCAACAGTTCTGTCGGTTGACTGAATGTCGATAAAGTTACCGTCATCTACTGGTTCAGCATGACGAGTTTCAAAGTCTGGAACCAGTTTTGTCAAATCAATTTTCTTTTCTAATTCAAAATTGAAAGTATCACGATTCTTTTTCCATTCGTAATTCTGCGTTCCTGATTCTGCAGTAGCCAAAACCCGGCTCATATCAACCAAGCCCGCGCGCTTAAAGCCCTGTTTATCTTTTAGCTTAAGCAAATCCGTGCGGCCGCAAAGTTCTTCAACAGAGCGAACTCCAAGTTTTGCCATAATTTCGCGCATTTCCTGAGCAATAAACTTCATAAAGTTTTCTACATATTCAGGTTTGCCCGGAAACTTTGCACGAAGTTTTTCGTTCTGAGTTGCAACGCCAAACGGACAAGTATCCAGCTGGCAATCGCGCATCATAGAACAGCCCATTGCAATAAGAGGCGCAGTTGCAAAACCAAATTCTTCTGCACCAAGCAAAGCTGCAATTACAACATCGCGGCCACTCATAAGTTTACCGTCAGTTTCAATAACAACACGGCCACGAAGTCCATTTTGAATCAAAGTCTGGTGAGTTTCTGCAAGCCCAAGCTCCCAAGGTAAGCCCGCATGATGAATAGAACTAACAGGAGCAGCTCCAGTTCCGCCGTCGTGACCAGAAATCAAAATTACCTGAGCACCAGCTTTTGCAACGCCGGCAGCAATAGTTCCAACGCCCGCTTCACTAACAAGTTTTACGCTTATTCTGGCTTCACGGTTTGCATTTTTCAAATCGTAAATCAACTGAGCCAAATCTTCGATAGAATAAATATCATGGTGTGGTGGTGGCGAAATCAAAGCTACACCTGGAGTTGCATAACGAGTTTTTGCAATCCAAGGGTAAACTTTTTTACCAGGCAAGTGGCCGCCCTCTCCAGGTTTTGCTCCCTGAGCCATTTTAATTTGAATCTCTCGGGCACTCAAAAGATATTCTTCTGTAACACCAAAACGGCCGCTTGCAACCTGTTTGATTGCGCTGTTATATTCAGTTCCAAGACGTTCAGGCTTTTCTCCACCTTCACCAGAATTTGATTTTCCGTGCAAGTGATTCATAGCCGCAGCCATACACTTATGCGCTTCTTCAGAAATTGAACCGTATGACATTGCACCAGTTTTAAAGCGCTTTACAATTTCGTCTACGCTTTCAACTTCATCAACGCTGATTCCGCCGTTAGCTTTGTCAAAATCAAAATCAAGCATAGCTCGCAAAGTGTGAGGATGATTATTTGAATCAACAAGAGCAGTATATTCCTTAAAGCGAGCGTAATCTCCGTTACGAGTTGACTGCTGCAAAGCAACAATAGTTTCAGGATTGTAAAGATGACTTTCGGCAGTTGGGCCCATTCTAAGTTTATGATTTCCAACAGAATCCAAATGCTGATTTACAGTAAGACCCGCAGGATCAAAGCCCTGTGCGTGATGATAGCGAACATCTTCTTCAATTTCTTTAAGGCCAACACCACCAACGCGGCTTACCGTATTTGTAAAGTATTTTTCAATAACGTCTTGCGCAATACCAACTGCTTCAAAAATCTGAGCTGACTGGTAAGACTGAATAGTTGAAATACCCATTTTTGCGGCAATTTTTACAATACCGTTAATAATTCCCTTGTTGTAATCGTCAATTGCAGTATGATAATCCTTGTCCAAAATCTTTTGGTCAATAAGTTCTGCAATAGCTTCGTGTGCAAGATATGGATTTACAGCGCGCGCACCGTAGCCCAAACACATTGCAGCTTGATGAACGTCGCGAACTTCGGCACTTTCAAGAATAATAGAAACGGCAGTTCGCTTTTTAGTACGAATCAAATACTGCTCAACGGCAGATACAGCTAAAATTGCAGGAATTGCAGCGTGAGTTTTATCAACTCCGCGGTCGCTAAGAATGATAATGTTGTAGCCTTCGTTGTAGGCAGTATCAATCTGAGTAAAAAGATTTTCAAGGGCA
>JAGCVK010000069.1 GCA_017962415.1 Treponema sp.
GTAACATGGAATGCGCTACAAAGGCTGCTAAAAAATCTGGCGTAGATGTTCAGATGGCTATTTCATATGCAGTAACTCCATTCCACACAAACCAAAAATATGCTGAGCTTGCTAAGACTTATGCAGACTTTGGTGCAGATTCTATCTGTATTAAGGATATGTCTGGTCTTCTTAAGCCATATGAAGCTTATGACCTCGTACAGAAGATTAAGGCTAAGGTTGATCTTCCTGTAGAAATCCACTCACACGCAACAACAGGTCTTTCTGTTGCAACACTTTTGAAGGCTGCTGAAGCTGGTGCTGACTGGCTTGATACAGCAATTTCTTCTATGTCTATGGGTACTTCTCACTCTCCAACTGAAACTGTAGTAGAAATGCTCAAGGGCACAGATATGGATACTGGCCTTGATACAAAACTTCTTCTTGAGATTGCTGCTTACTTCCGCGAAGTTCGCAAGCACTATTCATCTCTCGAATCTGCATTCCTTGGTGCTGATACACGTATTCTTCTTTCTCAGGTACCAGGCGGAATGCTTTCTAACCTCGAATCACAGCTCAAACAGCAGAACGCAGGCGACAAGATGGACGCTGTCCTTGCTGAACTTCCAAAGGTTCACAAGGCTGCAGGTTACGTTCCACTTGTAACTCCAACATCACAGATTGTTGGTACACAGGCTGTTATGAACGTTCTTATGGGACCTTACAAAGTAATGACTCAGGACTTCCGTAACTTGATTACTGGTAAGTTCGGTAAACTCCCAACAGATGCAGATCCAGAATTGGTAGCACAGGCTCTTAAGCAGAATGGTATGGAAAAAGTTATGACTTGCCGTCCTGCTGATGAAATTGCTCCAGAATGGGACAAAATGGTTGAAGAATCAAAGAAAGCTGGTGGTGACGGTTCTGATGAAGACGTTCTTACATACGCTATGTTCCCTAATGTTGCACCTAAGTTCTTTGCTGAACGTGCAAAAGGTCCAGTTGATGCAGCTTCTACATTCGCTAAGAAGGAAGCTCCTGCTGCTGCCGCTAAAGAAAACAAGGGCGGTTCATATACAATCAATGTAAACGGAACTGCTTATAATGTTACAACAGGTCCTGCAGGCGATTCTATGAGCGTAAATGTAAACGGTACTGCTTATAACGTAACATTCGGTGCTGCAGGTAGCGCTCCAGCTGCCGCTCCAGCCGCTGCTGCAACTGTTACTGGTGGTGTAGAAATCAAGGCTCCTGTAGCTGGAACTTTGCTTCGCCACGCTGTTGCTGCCGGAACAAAAGTAAATAAAGGTGATACTGTTATCATCGTTGAATCTATGAAGATGGAACTTGAAGTTAAGGCTCCAGAAGCTGGAACTGTAAGCTTCTCTGTTCAGCCAGGAACTCAGATTCAGGCTGGTCAGGTTCTTGGAACTTTGGGTGGTGTTGCTGCCCCAGCTCCAGCCCCTGCTGCCGCTCCAGCTCCTAAGGCTGCACCTGCAGCTGCTCCAGCTGCCGCTTCTGGTGCTGGTACACCGGTTAAGGCTCCTGTTGCTGGTACTTTGCTTAGATATGCAGTTAGCGAAGGTGCTGCTGTAAAAGCTGATACAACAGTTATTATTGTTGAATCAATGAAAATGGAATTGGAAATTAAGGCTGGTGCCGCTGGTAAGATTCACTTTATCGCAGCTACAGGCAGCCAGATTGCACAGGGTGCTACTTTGGCCGAGGTACAGTAATGGAAACAGAATTGAACAAAAAAACTGATAAATATAAGGTTTTTAAAACTACTGCTATTGTATGTCTGATTGCTGTTGTTCTTTCTTTTGCTGGTTGTGGAGCTACTAAGAACTCTTCATCATTAAGCGTGAATAGCGCATCTTCTACAATTATAAAGGGCTCTGAAAATATTAAACCTATTTCAGTTTCTTCATTCTTTAAGAATGTTGCAAAGAATACTGGAATCTATAAAATGATTCACACTCCAACTCCAGAAGAGCTTGCTGAAGAGCAGGCTTCTAAAGAGGCTATGGAAATTGCTAAAGAAGAACAGGCTGCTCAGGCCGCTGCTGATCTTGCCGCTCATCCGGTAAAGGGCTGGCAGAGACTTGTAATGCTCGCTATTGGCTTCCTTATCGTTTACCTTGCAGTTGTAAAGGGTTTTGAACCACTTCTTTTGATTCCAATCGGATTCGGAACTATTCTTGTAAATATTCCGGGTGCTGGAATGGGTGATGGCCCAGACGGTATGCTTCATATCATCTATAAAGCTGGTGTTGGAAACGAGTTCTTCCCAATGCTTATCTTTATGGGAATTGGTGCTATGACAGACTTTGGTCCGCTTATTGCTAACCCTAAGACTGCATTGCTTGGTGGTGCCGCACAGCTTGGTGTATTTGCTACATTGTTCGGTGTTGCTGCAATGAACTTTATTCCTGGTATTGACTATAATATGAAGCAGGCTTGTGCTATCGCTATTATTGGTGGTGCAGACGGTCCAACTTCTATTTATGTATCTGGAAAACTTGCTCCAGAAATGATGGCGGTTATTGCGGTTGCTGCGTACTCTTACATGGCACTCGTACCAATGATTCAGCCACCAATTATGAAGCTTCTTACTTCTAAGAAAGAACGTACAATCAAAATGAAGCAGCTTCGTCCTGTTTCAAAGACAGAAAAGGTATTGTTCCCATTGCTTTTGCTTGTTGTAACAATTCTTCTTTTGCCACCTGCAGCTCCACTTATTGGTATGCTTGCATTCGGTAACTTCATTAAGGAAGTTGGAATTGTACAGCGTCTTTCTAAGACTGTAGAGAATGAATTGATGAACATCGTTTCTATTCTTCTTTCTCTTGGTGTAGGTTCACAGATGACTCCTGAAAAGATTATGCACGCTAACTCTTTGGGAATTATCGTTCTTGGTCTTTTGGCCTTCTGTATCGCTACAATGGGTGGTCTTATTATGGCTAAGATTATGAACCTCTTCCTTAAAGAGAAGATTAATCCGCTTATTGGTTCGGCTGGTGTATCTGCTGTTCCAATGGCAGCCCGCGTTGCAAACAAGGTTGGTATGGCAGAAGATCCTACAAACTTCCTTTTGATGCACGCTATGGGACCAAACGTAGCAGGTGTAATCGGAACTGCAATTGCAGCCGGTGTATTCATTAGTACTTACGGAATGTAGAAAATAGTTTTGCGAATGCAAAAGGGGTTAGGCTATGGAGCCCCTGCGAAGCAGCCCACCGCAGGCTGAACTTGGTTCAGCCGAGGAGGGCGAGCGTTAGCGAGGGGCGGAACAGCCGACGGCACGAAGTGCCGGAACCTGCATATATAAATTTTATGAAAGCAGACTTCAATTTTTGAGGTCTGCTTTTTTTTGTTCCTCACAGAGTTAAAGAGGGCAGGGAGAATAAAATATATTCCTCTGTGACCTTTTTAGCTTTGTGAGATTTTTTTTATTGACTTTTTCTTATACTATATTATATATTATATAATATAGATATCTAAACAATATTATAAAAGGTGGACAAGCTGAAAAGTTGCTTTCCACTCTATTACTGGCTGTTTAGCGGCGGCCTTACTCAGGAGGAGCACATGGTTTTCACGGCGGGCTCTGCGCTGCTTGATGCTGTAGTTCTTTCTGTTGTGAGTCTTGAAGGTACTTACGGTTACAAGATAACGCAAGATGTCCGTAAAATTATGGAAGTTTCTGAAAGCACGCTTTATCCTGTGCTTAGAAGACTTCAAAAAGACGGGTATCTTGAAACTTACGATATGGAGTTTCAGGGGCGGAACAGAAGATACTATAAGATAACTTCAAATGGTATGATTCTGCTGGATAAGTACCGTAATGAATGGGTACTTTTTAGAAATGGTGTTGATGAAATTCTGTTAGGAAAAAGAGAGGAATAAAATGACGAGAGAAGAGTATTTGAATGAACTGAAATCGAGCATTATGTCGCTTACTTCTGATGAGCAGGCGGAAGCAATTCAGTATTATTCTGATTATTTTGATGAAGCTGCTGATGATGAAAAGGTAATGCGCGAACTTGGAACTCCTTCTGAGCTTGCAAAAACAATTATCGAAAAATTTGCGAATGCGCTTGTTGATACTAAAAATAGTGATTCGGAAGGTGCTTCTGGCGATTCAGAGTCCGGTTCTTATGGATACGATGCGCGAAGTATTGATGCTTTGTATTTTGAGTTTGAAAAATCTAAGGTTAAGAGCCTTTCTGTTGATATTGGTGCTGCCGAATGTGTGATAATTGAAGGTTCCAAATATTGTATTGAAACAAGAGGCCTTTTGCAGGAAAGCCTTAATTGCTACTTGAACAAAGAGGGCGGCCTTGTTGTAAGTAATGCCCGCCGTTTTAATTTGAACTTTTGGAGTCACGACAGACGAAGCCGCATTGTTCCAAGAATTTTATTGACTGTTCCTAAGAATGCTGAATTGGATAAACTTCGTATTGCAGTTGGAGCTGGAAGACTTATTTCTAAGACACTTTCTGTTCATTGTGAATCTGGAAACATAGATGTGGGGGCTGGAAATCTTGTGCTTGACGGAATATTTGGTGGTCGTGTGGATATGCGCTGTGGCATGGGAAATTTTGAATTGAACGGTTCTGTCAGCGGCAATATCAATCTTGATTGTGGAATGGGAAGCGTAGAGCTGAATCTTAAGGGAAATCCAAATGATTATTCTTATGATGCAAAGGTTGGACTTGGATATTTCTGCTTTAATGGCGAACAGCGAAGCGGAGTTTGCAAGGTTTACAATAATGAAAGAAAACAGAATCATTTTTCGGTAAATTGCGGAATGGGTTCTGTTGAAGTTAAAATTCACAATTTCTAAGTAGAGGAGTTTTTTATGAGCAAGAAGAGACTTTGTAAATCCAGAAAAAATAAAATGATTGGCGGCGTTTGTGGTGGGCTTGCTGAATATCTGAATATTGATGTTACAATTATTCGTATTGTGGCTGGAGTTTTGTTCTTGGCAAAAGGAATTGGCCTGCTTGTTTACATAGTTGCCTGCATTGTAATGCCTTTTGATGATGATGATTTTTCAGATGACGAAACTGAAAATCTTAAGAGTGCAAATATTAATCCTGAAGATGAAGATAAAGCTGGTGGAAAAAAATCTTCGGCAAAAGCAGATAAGCGTATGCATTCCGATGAGGAGTTTGACAGTTATTTTAAGAAATAATTTTAATTGAAAGACCGGGCTGCAACGAGAACAAAAAAACTTACCATTAAAAAATGGCTTTGAATCTGTTCTCGTTGCAACCCGGTCTTTTTTTTCTTTAAAAAGTTTTTTTATTTATAAATATTTTGTTATGGATTTGTAAAAAAGTTGTGATAAAATATTTTATTATGCTAAGAATAAAAATTAATAAAAAGTTGCGAAATGTTATTGTAACATTTGTTTTTTTTATTTTGATTTTTGCAATTCCAAGTTTTTTTCCACAAAAAGATTATCATCAAAAATATGAAAAGTTTGATTTATCGGCTGATGAGCTTTCTGGTTCGGGTGTAAAAAGTTATCTTGAGTATCTGGAATTTTACAAAAATGAAAAAAATGCTGATTTTGAAGTTCCTGTAAATCTTTTTGATTTTGTTGTGGCAGAATCTAAGGGCGCGCGTTTAGAAATAATTAATAATAAAAAAGTTTTGCTTACTGAGGAAGATTCTTTTGTTAGCTGGACGGTGAATGTTCCTGAATCTGGCTTTTACAGCATTCAAATTGAATATATTGGCGTTCCTTCGCGAAATGTGAATATGGAGCGCGCTTTTTATATAAACGGAAGTGTTCCTTTTTCGGGCGCCGATTCGCTTGCGTTTTTTAGGCTTTGGAAAGACAGCAGTTCTGTAAAATTTGATAATCGTGGAAATATGATTCGGCCGGCTCAAGCGGAAACTTTTGATTTCCAGTCGGTTTATTTTAAAAGTGATCTTGAGTACGAAGTTGCCCCTTACAAATTTTATCTCAAAAAGGGAATTAATCGCATTGGGCTGGAAGCGGTTTGTGAGCCTATGGCAATCAGCAGCTTAAAACTTTGCCCGGTTGTTAGTTATGATTCTTATGAAAAATATCTGGCAAAAAAATCTAAAGAAAATCCTCTTTCTGTAAGCGCAGACGAAGCAGAAAAAAATTCTTTGGAGCCTTTTTTGCTAAAAGTGCAGGGCGAAGATTCCAGTTTGCGCTCTGATTCTTCTTTGTTTGCGCGTTATGATCGTTCTTCTGCAATAACTGAGCCGTACAATACTAAGCAAACGGTTTTAAATTATACTGGCGGCGATTCGTGGAAAATTCCTGGCCAATGGATTGAGTGGGAGTTTGAAATTCCGCAAAGCGGCTGGTATTCTATTTCTCTAAAGGCGCGGCAGTTTTATCAGCGTGGTTATGTTGCCTGCCGCTCTGTTTATATTGACGGAGAAATTCCATTTGATGCGCTAAAATCTGTTGGTTTTAAATATGATTCAGACTGGCAGTTTTATACGCTTTGCGATAATTCTGGCAAAAATTATGATTTTTATTTTGAAAAAGGAAATCATAAAATCAGGCTTGAAGCAACGCTTGGTGAAATTGGAAAAGTCGTGCAAGGTTTGCAGGATTCTATTAATCGAATGAATCAGATTTACCGAACTATTTTGGTTTTGACCGGAACGAATCCTGATTTGAATCGCGATTATGAAATTCAAAAAGTGTATCCAAAAGAAGTGGACGCAATGCTGCTTGAAAGCCGCCGCCTTTATAAACTTATAGACGAGTTTGCGCTTGTGAACGGTGAAAAATCGAATCAGATTTCGCCGGCCGAAGTTTTGGCGCTCCAGCTTGAGCAATTTTACAAACACCCTGATAAAATTACGCGCGGCTTTGTAAATTTTAAAGACAATATCACAACGCTTGCTTCTTCTATGCTTGCAATGACCGAAACAAAACTTGATATTGATTATATTCAGATTCAAAATGCGCAAAGCAAAATTAAAGTTGACCGTTCAAACTTTTTTAAGAATGTACGACACGAAATTTCTTCGTTTATAAATTCGTATTTTTATGATTCTTCGGCGCTTGGAAGTGTTTACAAAAAAGGAAGCAAAAATCTTATTGAAGTTTGGATTGTAACTGGCCGCGACCAAAGTCAAGTGCTTAAAAATATTATTGATGAATCTTTTACGCCGCAAACTGGAATTAATGTAAATCTAAAAGTTATAAAACCAGATTCTTTGCTAAATGCTGTTGTTGCGGGAAATGGCCCTGATGTTGTAATTTCAACTTATCAATCGCAACCGGTTGATTATGCGCTTAGAAATGCAAATGTAAATTTGCGCCGTTTTTCTGATTGTGAAAAAGTGCTTTCTCAGTTTTTGCCGAGTTCGTATAAATCTTATGAATATAACGGCGGACTTTATGCACTTCCTGAGCAGCTTACTTTTAATCTTTTGTTTTACAGAAAAGACATTCTCGAACAGCTAAAACTTGAAGTGCCGCAAACCTGGAAAGAACTTATTGAACTGCTTCCGACTTTGCAAGGCAATAATCTTACAATTGGAGTTCCGTACCCGAATATTGTAACGCCGGACATAACATCATTTTATTCTATGGTTATGCAAAATGGCGGCGAACTTTACAGCAAAGACGGCTCAAAATCTATGATTGACAGCGAAGAAGGCATTGCCGCTTTTAAAACTTATACGAGCCTTTACAACAGTTATGGGCTTCCTATTATTTATGATTTTATGAGCAATTTTAGAACCGGAAATATGCCGATTGGAATTGCAAATTATACAACTTACAATTCGATTGTTGTTGGTGCGCCTGAAATTCGTGGACTTTGGGATTTTACTTATTTTCCTGGAACTTTGGACGAAAAAGGAAACTTGAATCGTGCGAATGCCTGCAGCGGCGTTTGTACAATGATGATAAAACCTGGAAAACTTTTAGAAGATTTTTCTGCTTCTTCTTTTGATTTGCTGGACGAGCGAACTCGAAAATCTGTTTTGAAAAATGAAGAGCGCGTAAATAATTCTTGGGAATTTATGAAGTGGTGGGTTTCTTGTGATGTTCAGGTGAGCTTTGGCCGCGAAATGGAAGCGCTTTTAGGTTCTGCGGCTCGTTATCCAACTGCGAACACAGAGGCTTTGCGCCAGCTTTCGTGGAATTCAAAACAAATCAAAATCCTGGAAAATTCTATGAAAGAAACGGTTGCCGTTCCCGAAGTTCCAGGAAGTTATTACACGGCGCGCCATGTTGTAAATGCAACTCGCCGCATAATTAATTATAAAGATGATGAGCGGGAAACTCTTATAGATTACACCAGAAAAATCAACGAAGAAATTAACCGTAAAAGGCGCGAATTTAATTTGCCGCTTGCGGAAGATTAAAAAAGAGCAGATAAAAAAGCGGGCTTTGATTAGGAGAATTTAATGAATCAAAAGTTAGAAAAATATATTGCCAGAAAAAAAACGTATTTTTTTGATTTGAAGCGAAGCATAAAAGTTCATAAATTTTGTTATTTATTTTTGCTGCCTTATGCGGTTTTGTTTATCACTTTTTATGTGCTTCCGATGATTAATTCAATTTATTATAGTTTTACAAATTATAATATTCTCGAAAAACCGCATTTTATTGGAGCGCAAAATTATCTAAATCTTTTTCTTGAAGATGAAGTTTTTACAACGGCGGTAAAAAATACTTTTTTGATTGCGATAATTACCGGGCCAATCGGTTATATTATGGCGTTTATTTTTGCCTGGCTTATAAATGAACTTCCAAAGTGGGTTAGAACTCTTGTTGTTTTCTTTTTTTATGCGCCTTCAATTTCGGCAAATGCCTTTATTGTTTTTAAGCAGCTTTTTAATGATGATCAAAATGGTTGGGTAAATCGCTTTTTAAGAAATCTTGGGCTTATTGATGCGCCGATTTTGTTTCTTACGGATCCGCATAATGTGATGAAAGTTATTATTCCTGTGATTTTATGGATGTCGCTTGGAACGGGCTTTTTGTCGTTTGTTGCTGGCCTAAAGGGAATTGATAAATCGCAATATGAAGCCGGCTATATTGACGGAATTCAAAATCGCTGGCAGGAATTGTGGTTCATCACTTTGCCAAATATGAAGCCTATGCTTATGTTTGGAGCGGTTATGTCAATTACTTCGGCGTTCAATGTTTTTGATGTTACGTTCCAGCTGGCAGGTTTTCCTTCAACTGATTATTGTGCGCGCACGATAATTACGCATCTTTATGATTTTGGATTTGTGCGTTTTGAAATGGGCTATGCTTCTGCAATTGCAACAGTTTTGTTTTTAACAATGATTTTCTGCAATAAATTGATTCAAAAACTTTTGAATAGAGTTGGGCATTAATCGGGGGAAAAATGATTTCAAAAAAAATATACAAAAATCAGATTATTAAACATAAACTTCGCCGAAAACCAAATCGTTCTTTGGCTGGCGATGTTGGAATTTATATTGTTTTGGCATTTTTTTCTATGCTGATGATGTTTCCAATCTTTTTTGCAATTTGCAGCGCGCTAAAACCGTTAGATGAGGCTTTGAAAAATCCGCCAACAATTCTTCCAAGAAATCCAACTCTTGATAATTTTTTGGACCTTTTTGTGACTATGAGTCAGGGCTGGGTGCCACTTTCGCGTTATATTTGGAATACTGTTTTTGTTACTTTTGTTGGAACTGCCGGCCACGTTGTTTTTGCGTCTATGGCAGCTTATGTTCTTGCAAAATATCGCTTTCCTGGCGGACAGTTGTTTTTCCGCGTGGCTGTTGTTGCGCTTATGTTTACCGGAATGGTAACAAGCATTCCAAATTATCTGATTATGTGCAAACTTCACATTGTTGATACATACTGGTCGCTTTTGCTTCCTGCAATTGGCGCTTCTTTGGGGCTTTTTCTTATGAAGCAGTTTATGGACGGTTTTCCAATGTCTTTGATAGAAGCTGCAAAAATTGACGGCGCAAATGAAATGCTGATTTTTTGGAAACTTGTAATGCCGAATGTAAAACCTGCGTGGCTTACAATATCAATTTTTTCGATTCAAAACCTTTGGAACAACGCTCAGGTGCAATACATTTATACAGAAAGCAAAAAAATGCTCCGCTATGCGTTAGATCAGGTTTCGCTTGGTGGAATTGCAAGATTAGGCCAGCAAAATGCTATTGTGGTTTTTACAATGGCCGTTCCAATATTGTTCTTTATTTTTTCACAAAGTCAGATTATGGAAACAATGGCAACTTCAGGACTTAAGGATTAGCGCTATGAAAATAAATAAAAGACTAATAATGATTTTTGGATTTGCGCTTAATTTTTGTGCTGCAATTTTTGCAAAAAATGATACTTATATTTATGATTATTGGGGCGATTATGAAAAATCGCCAGACGCTTATAGAGTTTCGCATATAGTTTATGCTGATGATTTGCAACTTGAAGCTGGACTAAAAAATCCTTCTTCGCTTTTTGCCCTAAAAAATCAGCTTTATGTTGTTGATACAGATAATAATAGAATTATTGAGCTTGAATATACCGCAAAAAAAACATTGGAATTGCGCCGCGTGATTAATAAAGTAAAAATGCAAGACGGCACTTTTGAATCTTTTAATTCTCCAAAAGATGTTTTTGTAAATAGCGACGGAACTTTTTTTATTGCAGATACAAACAATAACCGCGTTTTAAAAGTAGACAAAAATCTGAATGTGATTTTTATGCTTACCGAGCCCGATGATCCAACTTACGAAAAAGGAAAAGCCTATTTGCCAGAAAAGGTTGTTGCCGATTCAAAAGGGCGCGCTTATGTTGCCGCTCGAAATATTAATAAAGGTTTTTTAAAGTATGAATACGACGGAACTTTTCAAGGATTTTTTGGAGCAAACGAAGTAATTTATAATTTTACAGATTTGCTTTGGAAAAAGTTTGCAACTCAGGCTCAGAAAGAAAAAATGGCGCTTTTTGTTCCGGTTGAATATTCCAACTGCTATATGGACAAGGAAGGTTTTATTTATGCAGTAACAAAAACTTTTGAAACCTGGGACTTACTCGACGACAGAGCAAAGCCAATAAGAAGACTTAATGCGCTTGGAAAAGACATTTTAGTAAGAAATTCGGAGCCGCCTGTTGGAGATCTTGTTTGGGGAACTGCTGCGGGTATAAGTGACCCTTCAAAATTTGTGGATATAACGGTTCTCGAAGATGAAGTTTATATTGCTGTGGACGAAAGTCGCGGCCGTATGTTTGCTTATGATAATCAGGGTTCTCTTTTATTTGCTTTTGGAGGACGAGGAAATATCGACGGCTTTTTTAGGCGGCCGGCTGCAATTGAGCACATAGAAAAAGACCTTTTTGTTTTAGACAGTCTTAATGCTTCAATTACAGTTTTTACACCAACTGATTATGGAAATCTGATTTACAATGCAACCGAACTTTATGCCTGCGGCCGTTATGATGAATGCGCTCAAACTTGGGAAAAAGTTTTGCAATACAACGGAAACTACGACCTTGCTTATATTGGACTTGGAAAAGCCTATCTTAGACAGAAAAAATACAAGCAGGCAATGACCTATTGCAAATTAAAACGCGATCGCCGCGATTATTCAAAAGCGTTTAAGTATTATCGCAAAGAATGGATAGAAGCTAATATCGGCTGGATTACAGGCCTTTTGCTTTTTATTATTGTGATTTCTTTTGTAGTAAAAATTATTAAAAAAATTAAACGGGAGTTAGATACTTTATGAGCTATATAATCAGAAAATTAAACAAGCTGCGACAAAAGCAAACTTATATTCATTTTTTTGAAACGCTAAAATATTCACTTTACGTTATATGGCATCCGGCAGACGGCTTTTGGGATTTAATTCACGCAAAACGAGGCTCTTTTGCTGCTGCCAATTTTATTGTAATACTTTCGCTATTAACGCATATATGGAAACTGCGTTTTACAAGTTTTGTGATTATGAACGTAAACTGGAACAGAGTTAATATTTTAATGGAAATGGCAACAATTCTGCTTCCGCTAGTAATTTTTTGCATTTGCAATTGGGGCGTTACAACTCTTTTTGACGGAAAAGGACATCTTGGCGATATTTATATTGGAACAGCTTACGCAATGACGCCTTATCCTTTAATTCAACTGCCGCTTATTATTTTAAGCAATTGCATTACACGGCAAGAAGCGGCCTTTTATTTTGTTTTTTCGGATATTTCGTTTATTTGGGTTGCAGTTTTGATTTTTATGGCGATGATGATGATTCATTCTTACAGCTTTGGAAAAACGGTTTTGTTCACTTTTTTTACGGCTTTTGGAATGTTAGTGTTTGTTTTTATTATGGTTTTGTTTTTCAGTATGATTTCGCAGGCTGTAGATTTTTTTATTTCTCTCGTGCGCGAAGTAATTTTCAGATTAAGCTGATTGGGGGAATTAAAAAATGAAGATTAAAAAGCCAACAAAAAAATTCTGGATAAAATCAGTTTTTGCAATTTTGATTTTTGCATTTTTAACATACATAATTTTTCGCCTTGTTCAAGTTGAAAAAGAAGTTCAGCCGCAGTTTGATTATTATGAATTTAATGAATCAAAGAATCTTTCTGATTATGTGCTTGAAAATGATTTTTTGAGATTTGAAATAAATCCAAAAAATACAACTTTTACCGTTCTTCAAAAACAAACCGGAAAAATCTGGTATTCAAATCCAAAAGACGCAATGCAAGACAAACTTGCGCTTACAAAAGAAAAAAATCTTATGATGTCGCCGGTTTTATTAAAATATTCTACGCAAAATGGAACTGATGATATTTACGATGTTTATTCAAACAGCGTTTTACGAAAATTTTACAATATCGAACGGCGCGGAAATGAAATTGTTGTAAATTACACAGTTGGCCAAATGGACAGAGAATATATTTTTCCGCTGGTTTTGTATCAATCAGAACTAGATAAGTGGGAACAAGGACTTTCAAAAAGTCAAAAAAATGCAATTGAGCGCGCTTATCACAAATACAACAAAAATTCGTTTAAAGGCTCGGAACTTTCGCAAATGCTCGAAAAATATCCGGGAATGCAAAACGAAAATCTTTATCTGATTTTTGAAAATGTTCAAACGCATGTAAAAGTTCAGCTGGAAGAACTTTTTTCAAAACTCGGTTTTACATATAGCGATTATCAAAAAAATAAAGAAGCGTACAAAGAATCAAATATAAAAGAAGTGCCAGCGTTTAATATTTCTTTGATTTATAAAATAGAACAAAACAATCTTACAGTAAAAATTCCGTTTAATGAAATTTCGTATAGATTAAAATTTCCGCTTACACAAATATCAGTTTTGCCATATTTTGGCGCTGCGGGGCTTGAAGATAAAGGTTATATGCTTGTTCCAGAAGGAAGTGGAAGCATAATCAATTTTAATAATGGAAAAACAAAGCAAAACGGCTATTATGCAGATTGTTATGGCTGGGATTATGCAACTGAGCGTAAAGCTGTAATTACAGAAACTCGCGCAGCTTTTGCCGCTTTTGGAATTGCTTATTCTGATAGCAGCGCGCTTTGCGTAATTAAAAAAGGTGCCGAGTATGCGGGAATTACAGCCGAAATTGCAGGAAAACTTGGCAGTTACAATTATGTGCGCGCTGATTACAAAATGCTTCACCGTGAGCAATACGAAGTTACGGCGCGAAGTCAAAATGCGCAGTTTATTTACGAAGCAAATCTGCCAAAAGATGAATATATAGAACAAAGTTTTACTTTTATAAATAGTTCTTCGTATGTTGAAATGGCCAAAGTTTATAGAAAATCAATTTTGCCAGAATCAGAAATTCAAGCAAAAAGCTTAGAAAAGCAAAAGCCGCAAAGTCAGGTTCCGCTTGCAGTTGAACTTGTTGGCGCAATTGAAAAAACTCAGCAGGTTGCAGGAATTCCAAAAATTAAACCTTATAAACTTACAAGTTACCGCGAAGCCGAAAATATCATAAATCAAATAGAAGAACTTGGCATTAAAAATGTAAATTATAAACTTTCTGGATTTATAAACGGTGGTGTTCGCCAAACAATTATGAAAAAACTAAAATTTTTGCCGGTTTTGGGCGGAAAATCTGATTTTAAAAAACTTGTAAAAAATACGGGCAAAACCTCTGCAAAACTTTATCTAAACGCGGCAGTTCAAACAGCCTGGCGCTCTGATTTTTTTGACGGTTTTTACAAATATCGCGATTCGGCGCGTTTTGTAACAGATCAGCTTTGCAGACTTTACGAATATACTCCAATCTGGTACGGAAAAACTGATGAGCACGGTTATTATTATCTTTTGAGTTCAAAACTTAGAAAAAACACTTGCAAGGTTTTAAATAAGGCGGCAAAAAAATATAAACTTGGCGGCGTTTCTTTTTATGATAATGGCAATCTTCTTTCTTCTGATTTTAATAAGAAAAATCGTTCTTCGCGCGCGAACGAAATGCAAAATCAATTTGAACAGCTTGAAAGTGCAAAAAATCAAAATCTTAGCGTAATGATAAACGGCGGAAATTCTTATGCAATTTCTAATTCTGATTTTATTGTAAATTTAACGCTTCACGGAAATTCTTATGCAATTTTAGATGAGTTTGTGCCGTTTTACGAAATTGCGCTTCATGGTTTTGTAAATTATGCGGCTTCTCCGGTAAATCTTGCTTACGAAAAGCAGCAGTTGCTTCTTGAATCTGCGGAAGCGGGCGCGGGCTTGCAATTTTTGTTTATGAATGCAGCAGCAAACGAGCTTGTGGAAACTTATTATTCAGAATATTTTGCAAGCAATTTTGATTCTGCAAAAAATCAGTTTGTGCAATTGTACAACGATTATAATTCAAAAATGGCGGTTGTTATGAATAGCCCGATAAAAAATCATCAAATTTTGGAAAAAAACGTAACGGAAACGGAATTTGAAAATGGCTGGAAAGTTTTTGTAAATTTTGGTTATGAAGATTTTACAACATCTTTTGGAAAAAAAGTTTTGGCAAGAGATTTTTGCGTTTTTAAGGCGGTGGAATAAAATGAAGAAAATAGGTTTGGCGGGAAAAAGGGCAATTTACGGTTATCTTTTTATTTTGCCGTTTATACTTGGTTTTATATTTTTTATGATTAAGCCGCTTTTGCAGTCGCTGAGAATGTCTTTTTCTGATGTTTTGATTTCGGCGCAAGGTTTTAAGTTAAAATGGAATGCGTTTGCGAATTATAAAAAGGCTTTTCTTGTTGATTCAGAATTCAACCGAATGCTTTTGGAATCAGTTGGAAAAATGATTTTTCGCTCGCTTGCAACAATTGTTTTTAGTTTTTTTGTGGCTTTGCTTTTGAATCAAAAATTTAGGGGAAGAACACTTGCGCGTTCAATTTTCTTTTTGGCGGTGATTCTTTCTTCGGGCGTTTTGGTTGGGCTTGAATCAAGCAATATTTTAATGGCGCAAATAAAAGAACTGATTGAAGAATCGGGAAATTCAAATTCGATTTCTTTAGTTCTTGAAAAAATTCTCGTTTCCAGTTCTTCGGGCTTTGGCGGAATCAGTTCAAGGCTTTTTGAAAAAGTTTTTGAAATTATAGATTCAATTTACGATGTTGCAATGGCTTCTGGAATTCAAATCATCATTTTTTTGTCTGCTTTGCAAAATATTCCAAGCGGAATGTACGAAGCGGCTCAAATGGAAGGCTGCACGGCTTGGGAAAGTCTTTGGAAAATCACAGTTCCAATGGTAAGTCCTCTTGTTCTTGTTTGCTGGATTTATACAATTATTGACTTTTTTATGAAATCTGATAATCAGATTATGGAAAAAATTAATACGCAGATGACCGAACTTTTGAATTATGGATTTAGTTCTGCAATGGCCTGGATTTATTTTGTTGTCTGCATTGCGTTGATTGGTATTTCTTCATTTATTATTTCAAAGGTGGTTTATAATTATGATTAATAAAAAAGATGATTCAAAAGTTCGTTCCTTTTGGGAAAGAAACGAAGCGTCTAACGGAATCTTATTGAGCGAAACTTTAAAAAAATATGCGGTTTCGGTTTTTCGCGGAATTCTTTTGTTTGGAATGTGCTTTATGATTATTCAGCCAATTATAAATAAAATTGCCGTTAGTTTTATGGCTGAGCGCGATTTGTATGATACTACGATTATTATGATTCCAAAACATTTTTCGCTTAATAATTGGAAAATTGCAACATATCTTTTGAATTATAAAAAAACACTTTTTAATACTTTGTGGGTTTCGTGTTTTGTTTCTGTGATTCAGGTTTTTATGTGCAGCCTTGTTGGTTATGGTTTTGCGCGTTTTAAGTTTCCGCTTAAGAGATTCTGGTTCTTTTGTGTGATTCTTGTAATTGTAATTCCGCCGCAAACAATTTCTACTTCATTGTTTTTGCATTTTAGATATTTTGATTTTTTCGGCAAAACAATTAATTTGCGCGGCTCAATTATTCCTTATGTTATGATGTGTTTTGGCTGCATGGGACTTAAGAACGGGCTTTATATTTTTATGATCCGCCAATATTTTAAAGGCTTTCCTGTTGAATTGGAAGAGGCGGCTTACGTCGACGGCTGCGGGCCTTTTAAAACTTTTTTTCAAATAATGCTTCCGGGCGCAAAGCCAATTATTACTTCGTGCTTTTTATTTTCGTTTGTCTGGCAATGGACGGACAGTTTTTATTCAAATCTCTTTTTGGGAAAAGTTCAGCTGCTTTCGATTCAGCTTTCGGGAATTATTGATAAATTTGCGGTTTATCTTTCTAAATTAAGCGGCGTTTCTGTGGTTGCGCCAATTGGTTATTCAAACGCAATTCTTTCAACGGGCGTGCTCTTGGCAATTTTGCCGTTGATTATTTTGTACGTTTTCTGCCAGCGCTTTTTTGTTGAAAGCATAGCCAGCACCGGCGTAAAGATGTAAAATCTTCGTTTTACTTCTTAAAAAAGTGGTGTTATACTTTTATATATAATTTTTTGATTTAAAAGAATTATAAAAAAGAGGAGTAAAAAACTAATGAAAAAATCTGCACTTTTGGCGATGTCTGCAATGTGCGTGCTTGCGCTTTCCGCATGCAATAAATCAAAAGGCCCTTCTGAAGCGGCTTTAAAAGCTGCGGAAAATGGTGATTATTCAAAACTTCCGGTTGCTAAGGATCCTGCTACTAAAAAGCCTTATGATTTTGGCGGAATGACAGTAAAAATTTATGACTGGTGGTCTGACGCTTCTGCGCCGGCTGCTTCAAAAGCAGAAGAAGATCAGCGCGCGTATCGAAAATATCTTGAAGAAACTTATAATTTTACGCTAATTCAAGATAATCTTGGTTCTGGCTGGAATGATTATCCGAAAGAAGTTGCAAATTATTGTATTACAAATGGCGATGACGCCCGCATTTATTTTATAGACGGTCGTTCTGCATTTGCGGGACTTTCTGCTGGCCTTTGGGCAGATATTTCAAAAACTCCGGATATTGACTGGTCTAAGCCAAAATGGAATAAGGCTGTTTGCGAAGTAATGCCGGGTCATTCTTTTGCGGAAGGAAAACCTTATCCGCGCCATGTAATCTTTTTTAATAAACGAATTTTGCAGGAAAATGGATTTGATCCAGACGAGCCATATAACCTTCAGGCAGCAGGAAAGTGGACGTGGGAGAGTTTTGAGCAGCTTTGCGAAAAACTTACAAAGGATACTGACAATGACGGAATTATTGATCAGTATGCACTTTCAGGCTTTCATACAGAATTTTCTTGGCCGGCAATTTATTCAAACGGCGGAAAAATCGTTAATGTAGATTCAAACGGAAGATATTATCTCGATACAAGTGATAATGTAATGGAAGCCTGGAATTGGGTTCACGATATATTTGCAAAATATAATAAACCCGCTGGCGAAGGCGCAAACTGGGATTATTTTATGTCTGATTTCAAAAATGGCGCAACTGCTTTCTATAATAATCAGGAATATGATGCGCAGTCTACCGGTATGCTTTTTGATATGAAAGACGATTGGGGAATGGTTTGCTTTCCACTTGGGCCTCATGGAGACGGAAAATATTTTTCTTTGAATATGGATAATATGCTTGTAATTCCAAGTTGCTATTCTCAGGAAAAAGTTAATAAGATTATGAAGATTTATGATTTCTGGTCTGATACTGTTCCTGGTTATGATGATCCTGATTCATGGAAAGAATACTATTATGCTTCGTTCCGCGATACTCGTGCAGTTGATGAAACTTTGCAGCTTATGATTGATAATCCAAAGGCATGGAATGCATGGCTTGTTCCAAACTTGCAGTATCAGCCAATTGCCTGGGCAATTTGTGGCGGAAATGATCCGCAGGAAACTCTTGAATCAATGAAAAATGAACTCCAGGCAACAATTGATGAGTCTATGAATAAAAAGTAAAAAAAATCATACTGAAAACTTATAAAAACGAAGTTGCTGCGAGCACAAAATACACTCTGCGCGTTTTTGCCGGATTATGTATTTTGTGCCTGCTGTAACGCAGTTTTTGTATTATATGCCTTTTATACGTTTGTCCTGCAATGTCAAGTTTCATTAATTGAAACAAGCCGTTTTTTTCTATATAATACGGCTATGTCAAATCACGGTACAATTACAAATGATAATCACGCAGCTCTCTGGCACGGTCGCTTTAAAGAAGGTCCAGACGCAGATGCTGTTAAATTTGAAACTTCTATAAATGATGATATGCGAATGGCCTTTGTTGATATTATGGGAAGCCAGGCGCATGCAAAAATGCTTTGTAAAGCGGGTCTTATTTCTGAAACTGAAAAAAATCAGATTATAGACGGACTTGAATCTATCAAAAATGATTTAAAGAGCGGACAGCTTAAAGTTGACCTTTCTGCCGAAGATATTCATTCTTTTGTTGAAGCAACTCTTACTGATAGAATTGGCGAAGCTGGCAAAAAAGTGCACACTGGCCGCAGCCGAAACGACCAGATTGCGCTTGATGAAAAACTTTATCTTCGTCATCAGATTAAAAAACTTCAAAACGAAATTTTGAATCTTATTTCGGTTTTGACTAAAATTGCTTTGGAAAATAAAGAGGTTTTGATTCCGGGTTTTACACATATGCAGCACGCTCAGCCGGTTACGCTCGCACATCATGTTTGTGCGTGGGCCTGGATGTTCAGCAGGGACTTTACGCGGCTTAGTGATGCGGCAAAACGTGCAGACTTGTCGCCGATTGGTTCTTGTGCGTTGGCTGGAAGCGGGCTTCCGCTTGACCGCGCTTATGAGGCGGAACTTCTTGAGTTTGGCGGTGTAACAGATAATTCTTTGGATTCTGTTTCTGACCGAGATTATTATCTGGAAGTTGCTTCTGACTTGGCAATGCTTCAAATGCATCTTTCTCGTGCTTGCGAAGAAATTGTTCTTTGGTCTACAACAGAGTTTAATTTTGTTGATTTGAGCGAAAAGTGGAGTACCGGAAGTTCAATTATGCCGCAGAAAAAAAATCCGGATTTTGCCGAATTAATTCGTGGAAAAACAGGCCGCGTTTACGGAAATATGGTTGCGCTTTTTACAATGATGAAAGGCCTTCCGCTTGCTTACGACCGCGATATGCAGGAAGATAAATCAAGTTTCTTTGAAGCTTATGATACTGTAATTTCAAGTGTTCGTATTTTTGCAGAAATGATTCGAACTGCAAAATGGAATACTTCAGTTATGACGGCAAGCTGCGACGGCGGTTATTTAAACGCAACTGATATTGCTGATTATCTTGTTAGAAAAGGTCTTCCGTTTAGAACTGCGCATGGAGTTTCTGCAGGTCTTGTTCGCATTGCAATCGAAAAAAATTGCCGGCTCGAAGAACTTTCTTTTGAAGAATACGCAGCGGCTTCTCCGCTTTTTGAAAAAGATATTTTTGATTTAATTACACCAGCAAAATGTGTTGAAATCAGAAAGACAATTGGCGGCCCTGCACCTTGCGAAGTGCAAAAGCAGATTGAAAAACTTTCGGCTTTTGTTAAGGAAAATACATCATCAAAATCAAATTTGATTGATGATTTTGAAATATAAAAAATCAAAGGGATAATCAAAAATGGAATTTTTTACTTTTTTTTGATTAATCTTTTAAATGAGGAAAAAAATGAAAAAGATTTTATGTGCAGCTTTACTTGCTGCTTGTGTTTTAACACTTTTCGGTTGTAAAAAATCAGGAAAAAACGCAAACAAAGATGCTGTTTTTGCGCTTAAAACTCGCGGAGTTTTTGTACTTGGTTTAGATGATTCATTTCCGCCGCTTGGTTTTAAAAACGACGATAACGAAATTGTAGGTTATGATATTGATTTAGCAAAAGAAGTTGCAAAGCGTCTTGGTGTTGAATTCCGTGCGCAGCCAATTGATTGGGGCGCAAAAGAAATGGAACTTGAAACTGGTAAAATCGACTGTATTTGGAACGGTTTTACAATTACAGAAGATCGCAAAAATGCACTTTCTTTTACAGATGCTTATTTGAATAATAATCAGGTGCTTGTTGTTCGTGCAGACAGCAAAATTTATTCACTTTCTGATATTAAAGGAAAAGTTGTAGGAATTCAAAGCGGTTCAAGTGCTCAGGAAGCAGTTGATGATAACGCAGCTTTTTCTTCTGCAATTTCTAAACTGGTTATGTTCAAAGATAATATTACAGCGCTCAACGATCTTGATATTGGTGGCGTTGACGGTGTTGTAATGGATAGCGTTGTTGCAACTTATTCTATTGCGCAGACAAAAAAGCCTTTTATTGTAATTGATGAACCGCTTGCTGCTGAAGGTTATGGAATTGGCTTTAGAAAAAATGAGCCTGAATTGCGCGATGCTGTTTGGTCTATTCTTAAGGAAATGCAGGCTGACGGAACTGTTACTGCAATTAGCCTTAAGTGGTTTGGTCGCGATATTTCTTCTATAAACTAATGTCAGAACGCTATATCAAAATGCTTCAAGCGATGCTTAACGGTTCTGTTACTTCGCTTGAAGTTTTTTTTCTAACTTTGATTTTTTCAATTCCGCTGGCTTTGCCAATTGCAATGGGCAGAATGGCGCGTCACAAAGCGCTTAGTGTAACTACAAATATTTTTCTTTTGATTATTCGTGGCACGCCACTTATGCTTCAACTTTTGGTTGTGTACTTTGGGCCTGGCCTTTTTATACGATGGCTTGTTTTGCAAGGCTATGAGGTTTCTTTTAAATGGAACAGATTTGTTGCTGCAATTGTTGCACTTTCTGTTAATTATGCAGCTTATTTTGCAGAAATCTATCGTGGCGGAATTGAATCTATTTCAAAAGGTCAGTATGAAGCTGCAAAAGTTTTGGGTTATACTCCGGTGCAGACTTTTTTTAGAATTGTGCTTCCGCAGGTAATTAAAAGAATTGTTCCTGCAATGGGAAACGAAGTAATTACGCTTGTAAAAGATACGGCTCTTGTTTCGGTAATTGGTGTAAGCGAGCTTTTAATGGTTGCAAAAGAACGGCAAGGCGCTTTGTTCTCGTTTGTTCCGCTTTTTATTGCCGGTGTTTTTTATTTTTTGATGAACTGGATTGTTTCAATTTGTTTCCAGCGGCTCGAAAAAACGTTGAGCTATTATAATTAAGAAAAAATTGATGGTTGAGCCTGTCGAAACCATCAGTAATAAGAAGGTCATTTCGACAGGCTCAATGACCGCATTAGTTAATCATTATGGAAGAAATAATCAGAGTTGAAAATATAAAAAAAACATTCCGTGATAATCTTGAAATATTAAAAGGTATTTCTTTTTCTGTTGAGCGCGGAGAAGTTTTAAGCATAATCGGGCCAAGCGGCTCTGGAAAATCTACAATGCTTCGTTGTATTTCTCAGCTTGAAACTGTAACAGACGGAACTATAAAAATCTGCGGAAAAACTCTTGTTGAAAACGGCGTTTATGCTGATAAAAAAACTCGGCACGAAATTATTTTAAAAAGCGGCCTTGTTTTTCAGAATTTTAATCTTTTTCCACATTATTCAGTTTTGAAAAATGTTACAGCGCCTCAAATGCGGGTTCTTGGTAAATCAAAAGAAGAAGCTACAGCTGTTGCAATGGATTTACTTGAGCGAATGGGGCTTTCGGCCAAAGCGCAGAGTTTTCCTTGTGAACTTTCGGGCGGCCAGCAGCAGCGTGTTTCGATTGCGCGCGCACTTGCCCTAAAGCCTGAAGTTCTTTTGTTTGATGAACCAACTTCGGCACTCGACCCGGAACTTACCGGCGAGATTTTGGCTGTAATTAAAGAGCTTGCTGCAGAAAAAATGACAATGGTTGTTGTAACTCATGAAATGGCCTTTGCCCGCGATATTTCAAGCCATATAATTTTTATGGATAAAGGTGTTATTGTGGAACAAGGTGACGCAAAGACTTTAATTAATAATCCTAAAATGGATAGAACAAAGAGTTTTTTGTCTCGGTTTGCTAAGAATTAGTAAGGTTTAAGTTTCTAGGTGTTAGTGAATGTTGATAGCAGGTTTTAGGGCGCAGCCCTAGGAGAGGGGGTAGCTGCAGACCGTGAAACGGGCTGCAGCGAGGGGGAGACTTCCCCCTCCTGTAAAATAAGAAACTTGTGCGCTGCCACTTAGAAAGTTGTTTAATCTTGTTTAACTATTGAAATTAATCCAAAAATCTTATAAAATACTGTCCTAATATACACAATAGACATTATTGTGCCCAAAATGCAAAATTTGGTACTGGAAACAGTACCATGGAGGATATAAATGGTCAAAATCAGACTTAAGAGATTTGGTGCTGCTAAGCGTCCATGCTACCGTGTAGTTGTTCAGGACTCACAGAAGCCTCGTGACGGCGTTTGCATCGAAGAAATTGGAACTTTCCAGCCAATCGCACAGGAAAAGGATCA
>JAGCVK010000070.1 GCA_017962415.1 Treponema sp.
ATGATGTTGTTGACGTTGGCGAAAAACGCCTGATTGGAGAAATCATCCGCCAGAATAAGGGAAATGCCACAATTCAGGTTTACGAGGAAGATACTGGTATGCACATCGGTGAAAAGGTTGTGTGTACACAGCGTCCTCTTTCTTTGCGCCTCGGACCTGGTGTTGTTGGAAATATTTATGATGGTATTCAGCGTCCTCTTCAGGCAATGTATGAACACTCTGGCGGCTTCCTTCTGCCGGGTGAAAGAACTCAGCCTCTGGACGAAAGTAAAGTATGGCATTTTGATGCTGCGGAAGGTGTAGGAGAGGGAGCTCCTGTTAAACCTGGTATGGTGCTGGGAACTGTAAAAGAAACTAAGTCCATCACAGAAAAAATCATGGTCCCTCCAACAATCCGTGGCCGCTCAATTAAAACCTTTAAGGGAACTGGTGACTACACTGTAAACGATGTAATTGCCACTACTGAACTTGATGAAGAGATTCAGCTTGCTCAGTACTGGCCTGTTCGTAAGCCTCGTCCTTACAGCCAGAAGCTTGGTGTTACAGAACCACTTATTACAGGTCAGCGTGTAATCGATGTTTTCTTCCCACTTTCGAAGGGTGGTACAGCTGCTATTCCTGGTGGCTTTGGAACTGGAAAAACAATGACTCAGCATGCCGTTGCAAAATGGTGTGATGCAGACTTAATCGTATATATCGGATGTGGTGAACGCGGTAACGAAATGACAGAGGTACTTACAGAGTTCCCTGAACTTATTGACCCGCGTACCGGTCGTTCTATCATGGAACGAACAATCCTTATTGCAAATACTTCTAACATGCCGGTAGCTGCCCGTGAAGTTTCTCTTTATTCGGGAATTACACTTGCAGAATACTTCCGTGATATGGGAATGCACGTTGCAATTATGGCTGACTCAACTTCCCGCTGGGCCGAAGCTCTTCGTGAACTTTCTGGTCGTATGGAAGAGATGCCAGCCGAAGAAGGATTCCCTGCATACCTTCCAACACGCCTTGCTTCTTTCTATGAACGTGCCGGCCGTGTAATTTCCCTTGAAGGACAGGAAGGTTCAGTATCAGTTATTGGTGCGGTTTCGCCTCCGGGTGGTGACTTCTCAGAGCCTGTTACTCAGCATACAAAACGCTTTATCCGCTGTTTCTGGGCTTTGGACCGCGAGCTTGCAAACTCACGTCACTATCCTGCTATTGGCTGGATTGATTCTTACTCAGAATATGCTTCAGAAGTTCAGGACTGGTGGGAAGTTCATAATCCTCTCTGGGGAAGTTTGCGCCAGGAAGCTCTTGAGCTTTTGAAAAATGAAAATAGACTTCAGCAGATTGTCCGCCTTATTGGACCAGATGCCCTTCCTGATGCAGAACGTCTTGTTTTGCGCACCGCAGAAATGATTAAGAACGGCTTTCTTCAGCAGAATGCTTTTGATGATATTGATAAATATTGTTCAACAGATAAGCAGATTGCGATTCTCGAATTAATGATGGAATATTATAAAAGAGCTTCAGCTTGTATTAAGGCTGGTGCTCCGCTTACACAGGTTGCGTCACTTCCTGTTTGTGATGAAATTGTTAGAATCAAAATGGTTTATAAAAACGAAGAAATGGACAAAATCAACGAAATCAAAAATCATCTTGATTCGCAGCTGGGCGAAGTTGAGCGTATGTATCTGAGATAGGCCGCTGGCGGCCGGTGATAAATAACAAAGCGAAAAAGAATTGCGAAAGCAATTTTTAGCTTTACCTTATGGAGCGGAAATGAAAGGTATAGAATATCGTGGTGTTACTTCTGTAGACGGACCAATTGTTGTACTCAAACGCACCGAAAATGTTTTTTATAATGAAACTGTTTGTGTACGCGACCGTCTTGGCGAAAAACGCACAGGAAAGGTAGTTGATATTTCTGAGGAAGCCGTTGTAGTTCAGATTTTTGGAAGTACAACCGGGCTTGACCTTGACGAAGCAACTTTTGAGTTTTTGGACGAGCCTCTTGAACTTCGTGTTGGCGAAGGCTTGCTTGGACGCGTTTTTAACGGACTTGGAAAACCAATCGACGGCTATCCTGAAATTGTCAGCAGCGAAAAGCGCAACGTAAACGGAAATCCTATGAATCCTTATGCGCGTATTTATCCGCGTGATTTTATTCAAACTGGAATTTCTTCGATTGACGGAATGAACTCGCTTGTTCGCGGACAGAAACTTCCAATTTTTAGTGGAAACGGACTTCCGCATAATAAACTTGCCGCGCAGATTATTCGCCAGGCAAAACTTCGCAATTCAGACGAAAAGTTTGTAATGGTTTTTGCCGGAATGGGTATTAAATACGATGTTGCAAGATTCTTTGTTGATACTTTTGAAGAATCTGGAGTTCTTGCAAACGTTGTTATGTTCCAAAGCCTTGCCGACGCTCCTTCTATTGAACGTATTATTACTCCGCGCTGCGCACTTACAGCTGCCGAATATCTTGCTTTTGAAAAAGGAATGCACGTTCTTGTTGTTCTTACAGATATGACAAACTACTGCGAAGCGCTTCGTGAAATTTCTACAACACGCGGTGAAGTTCCTGGTCGTAAAGGTTATCCTGGCTATTTGTATTCTGATTTGGCTGAGCTTTACGAAAGAGCGGGACGTGTAAAGGGCAGCGAAGGTTCAATTACTCAGATTCCTATTTTGACAATGCCAAACGATGATATTTCGCACCCGATTCCAGACCTTACTGGTTATATTACAGAAGGACAGATTGTACTTGGCCGCGAACTTTTTCAGGAAGGCGTTTATCCGCCGGTAAATGCGCTTCCAAGTCTTAGCCGCTTGATGAAAGACGGAATTGGCCCGGATATGACACGCGACGACCATGCAAATGTTGCAAGTCAGCTTTTTGCGTCGTATTCAAAAGTAAAATCTATCAGAAATCTTGCTGCAATTATTGGTGAAGAAGAACTTTCTGAACTTGACCGCGCATATCTTCACTTTGGCGACCGCCTTGAAAAAGAATTTTTTGCTCAGGGCGAATATGAAGACCGCACAATTGAGCAGACTTTGGAAATTGGCTGGAAAGTTTTAAGCGAACTTCCGCGCGAAGAACTTACCAGAATTAAGCCGGAATTAATTGATAAGTATATGGAAGCGGAATCTTAGTGGAAAACAGCAAAGCTAGTTACCACTAAGAGAAGGGGACAGCCAGGCATAGCCTGACTGTGCGCATTTTTGAGGAGAATCCTAAAACGACCTGCTGCCGCAGCTCGTTTTTTAACGGATTGTCAATAAGAGCGGGGGAAGGCTTTTTCCACCTTCAAAAGAATTATGGCTAGATTAAACATTGCACCAACAAAATCGAATCTTCTCGCTATGAAAGAGCAGCTCGCGGTTTCTACCAACGGATACGAGCTTCTCGAAGAAAAACGCGAAATTCTTGTGCGCGAACTTATGCATCTTGTGGAGCGCGTAAAACTTTTGGAACGCGAAATTGACGAAGCTGTTGCAAAGGCTTATCCGGCTTTTAAGCGAATGCTTATGATTGATGGTGCAGACCAGATTGAACGTATTTCGCACGCTGTTCATTATGATTTTGATTTTACCGAAAAGCACGTTAATATTGGCGGTATGTCGTTTCCTACAATTGATGTGATTATGCCGCAAAAGGAACTTTTTTATTCGTTTGTGGGAACAGACGCAAATATGGACGCCACTATTAACAGTTTTTTTGAGCTTTTAATGCTTTTAACGCAAATGGCTTCTATTAGAACTATTGTCTGGCGGCTTGCCGAAGAAGTTCGGAAAACTCAGCGGCGCGTTAATGCTTTGGACAAGATGATTATTCCGCAGGCGCGGGAGACAAAGGCTTATATTGAAAGTGCTCTCGAGGAGCGCGATCGCGAAAATGTTTTTGTTCTCAAGGCTCTTAAAAAGAAAAATGGCAAGAAATAAATGTGTAAGGCCGCTGGCGGCCGTTGTTCTATAGCAAAGCGTAAAAAAAATTGCGAAAAGTAATTTTTAGCTTTACAATTGTTTTAGGAGAAACGATGTCAAAAAATTTTTTTAAAAAAATGATTGTCGCTGTAAACGGGCACCGTTCGTCGGTTCATTCGGCTATGTATGCTATTATGATGGCCCGCTCTTACAATATTGCCGTAAAATTTATTTATGTTGTTGATACGGCGACTGTAAAGTATCTTTCTATGAATAAGTTTCTTGTTTCTGATGAACGTTTGGATTACGAAGAGCGTCTTAAAGAAGACGGCGAGCGTTATCTTGCTTATGCGCAAATGCTTGCGGGCTCTAAAGGTGTAAAGTGTGAAACTGAACTTCGTAGCGGCGGTGTTTTTAATGAGATTTTGCGCGCGGCTGATGAATTTGAAGCTGATGTAATTATTCTTGGTGGAAACGAAAAGGAAGACGGACATCACGATATTAAACGCAATGTTCTTTCTGTTGATCAAAGTGAAATTCTTGCTCATTCTAAATGCCCGGTTATGATTATTCAAAAGCCTGATATTGAAAAAATCTTTAAAATATTTTAAAAATCAGGAATGAAAGATTTTTACAAGACTCTGGGAGTTCGCCACAATGCAACTCTTGCTGAAATCAAACGTGCCTACCGTGAAAAAGTAAAACTTCTGCATCCAGACCTAACTGGCGATTCAACACGTCGCGATGAGTTTAACGAAGTTGTTCAGGCGTATCGTGTTCTTTCAGATGTTCGCCAGCGTTCCATTTTTGATGAAGAATTTTTTATTAAAATCAAACGCTCCTACAAGCATGCAGATACTTTTAATTATTACGAATGGCTTAGTGCCCGTGATGATGAAGAAAGCCGCGCCAAGTTGATTTTTTATACTCTTATGCACCAGAAAGAAGACGAAGCTGTTGCCGAGTTCAAACGTATGCAGATGAATCACGCTGATTTTTCACTCAAAAAATGGTTTACCCGCGAAGATTTTATGGATTACGGTTACATTCTTGCCGAAGAACTTGTGATTCGCGGCGAATATTATGATGCAATTATTTTGCTTGAGCAGATTATTCAAATGGAATATTCGTACCATTATTTTTATATCTTTTTTCCTGAAGTTCTTGATTTCACCTTAAATATTTTGAAGCGCAACATAGACTGCGTAATTTCCGATGAACTTGCTCTTGACGTTTTTGAGCGCGCACTTGATTTAGGTTTTGGCGCAAAAAATGATTCTTTCTTCTTAAAAAAAATGAGCGAAGAATATCACAGACTTGGCGATTTATCTACTGCTGAGATTTGCTTACGAGAATCTGAAAAACTTGGCGGATAAGTATAGTAGAAAAGATGCATTCTGGATAAATAAATGAACAAAGAGTTTGATGAAACTATATTAAAATCAATAAAAGATTCAGATGGAATTATAACACGCTGGCCAAGAAAAAAAAAGAAAAAAGTGCTGTTTTGAATTATTTGATCACAAAATTTCAGGCTGGTAAAGAATATTCAGAATTAGAAGTCAATATGATTTTGAAAAGGTGGAATTCTTTTGGAGACCATTCACTTTTGAGACGCGAATTGTATGATTCATTTTTACTGGACAGAACCCCCGACTGCAGTAAATATTGGGTGCACGAAGAATCTTAATCAACAAGAACTAAGCTCGAATTATGCAGCATAGCTTGAGCATGCCATTGGCTGCTGTATGTTTTTTTTTTATGTTAAAAAAAACTGCCGTTTTCTTTACATCAAAAAAAACGGCAGTAATCAATAGAAAAAAGTGATTTTTTTTCTACTTATTTTTCAAGCAATGCATTTACAGCTGGAACGAACATTCTTTTGCGGCCAACGATAAGATTAATTACAATTGCTCCGTCAGAATAAGTGCCCTGGTCACCAAATGTCTTTTGAAGAATTTCATCTGATTTTTCATCGGCAGCTGCAAGATAAGTAATTCCAATGTCATCGTGGTAAATCTGAATGATTGAGAATGCATAGTCCATACCTTTGTCCTTTGCGGCTTTAGGCATTATAGATTTCATTCTCTTTACCATATCTTTTGCATCGTTTTCGTCATAAACATTTACCATGCCAACAGAATATTTTTTCTTGTTGATTTCATATTCCTTGTAATCGCTGTAGAAAATCTGTTCATCGCTCATGTCACCATAAGAAATTTTAGCTTTGTACATTTCCTTATAGTATGCATCTGCATCTTTAATTCCTGCTTCTTTGCTTACAATGCTAAAAGCGATTCGGTCAGCTTCTGTAGTTCCTGTAGACTGGAAATTTTTTGTATCAGAAAGAATTCCGCCTGCAAAAAGTTTTGCCATCTGCTGATTGTACTTAATTCCATAATCGCGGTAGCGAATCCAGATAATTGTAGCTGTAGCTCCAAGAGGTCGTGCATCGTATACAAGCTGAGTACTTGTTGTAACAGCTCCGTCATTGTGATGGTCAATAATGCTAATAATTTTTGCATCTTTTAGACCGTCTGCAGACTGAGTGTATTCACTGTGATCAACAAGAACCATTGTCTTTCCAGAAGCATCTTCCAGAAGTGGAGGAACTTCTACACCGGCTGATTCCAAAATATAAGCAGGTTCATTAGTTACTTCGCCAAGAACAACAGCATGTGCATCATAACCAAGTTCTCTGAGGAAATTTGCGTAAAGAATTGAACTTGTTACTGTGTCTGAGTCTGGACTTTTGTGACCTGTAACATAAATTGGTTCATCAATTTGTCCGAGTGCAAGCATATCGCTGCGATGAAGTTTAACATTAAGTTCCTGAACTTTTTTATTATTTGCTTTTTCAACATTTTTACCGCATAAGAATGCAGTACAAGCAGCAACAACAATAATTGCTGCAATAACAATCTTTTGTGAAGATTTCTTCATATGTTTACCTCGCTAAGCAAAATAATACCACATTTTGTTCTGCTTGGCGATAAAATTCAATAAAATACAGCGGATTAATCATCTTTTTCGCTTATTTTTTATAAATTAATGACTCAGTATAGATATATTTTAGAAATTAGTTTTTACTATTCTATTTAGATTTTTAGCAATTTAGTTACTGCACTTTTATTTTATAACTCCAAGTTTTGATAATGTAAGTTTTATCTAACAAATCTCTAGTCAATAGTCTTTAAAAGTGATAATATCTTCATTTATAGAAGGTATCTAAATTATGATTACACTAAAAACTCCAGAACAAATTGCAGGCATTCGCAAAGTCTGCCACATTACCGCTGATATGTTCAATGAACTGATTCCAAAAATCAAAGCCGGAATGTCTACAAAACAGGTAGACGATATGTTTAAAGATTATATGCTTTCGCATGGCGGAAAGCCAGCGTGGTGGCGCGAAGATTTTCCGGGCGCAACTTGTATCAGTATTAATAACGAAGTAATTCACGGAATCCCTTCTAAAAAAAGAGTCATAAAAGACGGCGACCTTGTAAGTATTGATGTTGGAATTGATATGGACGGTTACATCAGCGATACAACTCATTCGCTTTTGATTGGAAACGTAAATCCAAAGGTTCGTAAACTTAAAGAGGTTACAGAAGAATGTTTGCGTGCGGCAATTGCAGCCTGTGTTGTTGGTAACAGAATCAGCGACATTGCAAATGCAGTTTATGAAATTGCAGACCGCAACGGTTACGGCGTTGTTTATGATTACTGCGGACACGGAGTTGGGCTTGATGTTCACGAAGATCCAAGTGTTCCAAACTGTCCTTTCCGTGGTCAGAATCCTAGAATCAAGCCTGGAATGGTACTTGCACTTGAGCCAATGATTAATATGGGCGTTCCAGATGTTGATGTAGAAGACGACGGTTGGACTGTTGTTACTGCTGACGGAAAAGTTAGCTGCCACGAAGAGCACACAGTTGCCGTTTTTGAAGATCATACCGAAGTTCTTACAGCGCTGGATTATAAGAAATAACTAAGAATAAAATAAGAAAATTTTTATGTTACTTTTTCTCAAAATTATAGTTATATTTTAAAGTAACGACTTTGTTATTAATTCATAAATTAATTATGATTTTGAGGAGATAGATACATGAAAAAAATCTTAAAGGTATTTGCTGCAACAGCTTTGCTGTGTTTTATTTCGGGACAGGTTTTTGCCGATTCACAAAAAAAATCGGCAGATTCTTCTTTTTCAGTAATAGAAGCGCTTCAAAATTCGTTCCGCGCTATTACTAATACAATGCTTCCTGCTGTTGTAGAAGTTGATGTTACTGAAACAAAAACTTATACAGATCCATTTGGCGGAATGTCAAATCCTTTTGAATTCTTTTTTGGTTCGCCACATTCAAATGAAGATAACAAAAAAAATCAGAAAGAATATGAATCAAAAGGGCTTGGTTCTGGTGTAATTGTACGAAAATCTGGTAGTACATATTATGTTCTTACAAATAATCACGTTGCTGGTTCTGCAACAAAAATTTCTATTAAATTAAATGACGGCCGCCAATACGAAGGAAAACTTGTTGGCGCTGATAGCCGTGTTGATATTGCGCTTGTTTCTTTTGAATCAAAAGATGCTTCAATTCCGGTTGCTAAACTTGGTAATTCAGATTTAGTTCAGCCAGGCGATATTTGTTTAGCTTTTGGTGCGCCACTTGGCTACAGCCAGTCTGTAACTCAGGGAATTGTAAGTGCTGTTGGAAGAAACGCAACTCAGATGTCTGCATTCAGCGATTATATTCAGACTGATGCTGCAATCAATCAGGGAAACTCTGGTGGTCCGCTTGTAAATATTTATGGCGAAGTAATTGGTATTAATACTTGGATTGCTTCTTCTTCTGGCGGTTCTGTTGGACTTGGTTTTGCTATTCCAATCAACAATATCAAAAGTTCAATTGATTCCTTTATAAAAAATGGAAAAATTGTTTACGGTTGGGTTGGTATTTCTATTGCAGAACTTTCTGATGAATATAAGGCTGATCTTGGCGTTGCAAATACAGAAGGCGCATTTGCTTCTATGGTATTCTTAAATTCTCCAGCTCAGAAAGGCGGAATTAAACCTGGTGACTATATTATTGAATTGAACGGCAAAAAAGTTCGCTCATCAAATCAGTTGATTCGCGATATTGGAAAACTTGAAGCTGGTTCAACAGCCAAATTTACAGTAATTCGTGGTGGCAAAACTGTTTCTGGAATTACAGTAAAAATTGATGAGCGCGGAAACGAAACAGAAATCAACAGATCAAAACAATGGCCAGGCTTTACAGTTTATCCTTTGACAGATGCTCTGCGCGACCAGTTAAAACTTGAAGACAAAAAGATTAAAGGTGTTGTTGCTTCTGGAATCGAAGAAAAATCACCTGCTGCAAGTCTTCGCATTCAGAACTTTGACATTATTACTGCTGTAAACGGCAAGAAAATTAATAATGTTGCTGAATTCTACGCAGAACTTGCAAATGCTCAGAAATCAGTTAATTTTGACATCTATTCAAACGGCGGAACTATTACTACCGGAACTTATAGATTCTAGCAAAATAAACATAAGATTTAAAAGTGTCCCGAACAGAAATGTGAAGCCCCACGCGGCTGCATTCTGCAAGGGGCACGCAATTGTTTTAAATATGTCTTTCATCAGCGGAATAAAATTGCTGATTATATCCCACGAATTCCATCTTAAAAATCGGCCAAGATAAATACCGTAACTTGAAATATACAAAATCATTGCATTTAATAAATTGATTTTGATTTTTGGAAAACGCTTTTGCAATATTATTTTGATTTTTTGCAAACTTGAAAATCCAAAGCTTAATCCTGTTAATCCGTAAGAAAGAATCAAAGTTAAATCAAACCAACGCGGCGCAAAAGGCTGTTTGCCTAAGTGAATAAAATCGGTAAGTATATAAGGCGCATTTGGAAAGAAAATAAGCCACAAAATCAAAAAAAATATTTCAGTTTGCTTTTTGAACTTTTTGAAAGTAATTAGATTTGCTATCAAAAATGGAATAAATGCTAAAAAAAGATTCCATAAAAGAAATGCGTACATTGCATGTCCTGTATAAATTATGCGGCTAAGCGAAAGAAATATTGAAAAGCCCGACATAATTATCAGATAAAAAGAAGTTTTTTGGGAAAAGAGTTTTTTTAAGAAACTAAAATGTTTTTTTGTGTGCGTTTTGATTTTTGCCAGTTTTTGTGGTTTTGTATGATTTTGCATTTTTGTATGATTTTGCATTTTGTGCCTCTTGAAGATTAGTTTTGTACTATTATACTCAAATAAAAATGTGTCAAAATTATGGCGGAATTGTGTTATTTTATCCTTTTTATGTTCCCTATTTTCTATCTAAAAGAAATTTGATATAATCCCGCTATGTATCGTTTATATGTTGAGCGCCGCCCTGGATTTGAAAACGAGGCGCGCCGTTATCTTTCAGAAATCAATAGTTTTTTGGGAATTGCAAGCGTAAAAGCAGTTCGTTATTTCAACCGCTACGACATTGAAAATATCAGCGAAGAAGTTGCAAAAATTGCAGCGACACGAATTTTCTCTGAGCCACAGAGCGACTTTGTTTTTACAGAACAGTTGCCTGCTCACAATGGCCGTGAAATCATTTGGGAATTTTTGCCTGGACAGTATGACCAGCGTGCCGACTCTGCAGAGCAATGTCTTTCTTTGCTTCGTGCAGGTCTTAAAGGTGTAAAAACTCTTAATGAGCCGCCTGTAGTTCGCTGTGCAAAAATCGTTCTTCTCGAAGGCGATGTAACAGATGAAGAAATCAAAAAGATTCAGAATTATCTTATCAACCCTGTTGATTCCCGCCTTACTGATGATACAAAACCTGAAACATTAAAAATGCATGTTGAAGAGCCGGCTGATATTCCAGTTGTTGAAGGCTTTATCAAGATGAATGATGAAGAAATTGAAGCATACCGCAACAAGATGGGACTTGCTATGGATCATGCTGATATCCTCTTCCTTCAGGATTATTTTAAGGGCGAAGGACGTGACCCTGTTGAAACAGAAATCCGCGTATTGGATACTTACTGGTCTGACCACTGCCGCCATACAACATTCTTAACAGAACTTAAAGATATCAAAATTGAAGACGGTCCTTATGCACCTCTCTTCAAAAAATCTCTTGAAAACTATCAGGCTATGCGTACAGAAATGTATGCCGGCCGTACCGACAAGCCAGTTTGCCTTATGGATATGGCAGTAATCGGAATGAAGTATCTTAAAAAGCACGGAAAGCTTGAAGATATGGAAGTTTCTGAAGAAAACAATGCCTGCTCAGTTTATATAGACGTACATTACACAGCTGACGAAAATGGTAAGCCATTGGCAGCTGATGACCCGAAAGCTACAGAACGCTGGCTTATGATGTTCAAAAACGAAACTCATAACCATCCTAC
>JAGCVK010000071.1 GCA_017962415.1 Treponema sp.
GCAATCGAAATTGATTTGAGCGAAATCCGCCCTATGATTGCTATGCCATTTCACCCAAGCTGTGCATATACAATTGAAGAAGTTAATAAGAATCTTGATGATGTTTTGACTGACGCAGAAAAGCGTGCTAAGGTAAGTTTTGGCGACAAGGTTGATTTCAACCTTCACAACAAGATTATTGACGGCAAGCTTTATGTTGATCAGGGAATTATCGCTGGTTGTGCAGGTGGTGGCTTTGAAAACATCTGCGCTGCAGCTGATATTCTTAAGGGCAAGGACAGCGGAAACGGTAAGTTCGTATTGAGCGTATATCCTGCTTCTATGCCAGTATATATGGAGCTTATGAAGAACGGTGCATTTGGAGCTTTGATTGATGCCGGTGCTGTTGTTAAGACTGCCTTCTGTGGTCCATGTTTTGGTGCAGGTGATACTCCTGCTAACGGAGCCTTCTCAATCCGTCACTCTACAAGAAACTTCCCTAACCGCGAAGGTTCAAAGATTCAAAACGGCCAGCTTTCAAGCGTTGCGTTGATGGACGCACGTTCTATTGCGGCAACTGCTGCAAACAAGGGCTTCCTTACAGCTGCTACAGAATTTGATACAGAGTTCAGCGGAAAGAAATATTTCTTTGATAAAGCAATTTACGAAAAACGCGTATACGATTCTAAGGGAGTTGCTCATCCAGAAGTTGAGATTCAGTTTGGCCCGAACATTAAAGACTGGCCAAGCATGAAGCCACTTTCTGATGACCTTCTCATCAAGATTGTAAGCGAGATTCACGATCCTGTAACAACTACTGATGAATTGATTCCATCTGGAGAAACTTCATCATTCCGTTCAAATCCACTCGGATTGGCTGAGTTTACCCTTAGCCGCCGCGACCCAGCTTATGTTGGTCGTGCTAAGGCTGTTCGTGATGTTTCTGATGAAGTTAAGGCTGAAGTAAAGACTGCCGCTAGCGCACTCGATAAGTTTTCAGCTGGATTTGGCGCACGCGCAGAAGCAGCTGGTCTTGGAAGCTCAATTTTTGCTGTAAAACCTGGTGATGGTTCTGCTCGTGAGCAGGCTGCAAGCTGCCAGAAAGTACTTGGCGGCTGGGCAAACATTGCAAACGAATATGCTACAAAACGTTATCGTTCAAACCTCATCAACTGGGGTATGCTCCCATTCCTTTACAAAGAGGGCGACAAGAATCTTCCATTTGCAAATGGCGATTATGTATTTATTCCAGATGTAAAGAAAATGGTAAGTGAAAAACTTCCAAGCTGCAAAGCTTATGCTGTTAAGGCCGACGGAAGTGTAAAAGAGTTTGAGCTTTCAACTGGCGATTTGACAGACGACGAACGCAAGATTATCCTTGCTGGTTGTTTAATTAATTTCTATCGCGGGTAGATAATGAAATTAGCTGCCCGCGAAACGGACGTTTCAAGGCCGTAGAGCTAAGCGTGCCTTGACGCGGCCGTACAGAGGCTAAGCAGGGCGTTACGGGGCGGCAGCCCCGTAGAAGGGGTAGGCCACAACGAAGTGTGGCCGCAGGGGAAGGCTTTCCCCTCCTAAAAAATACAATCGAAGGAGTTTTATTTATGGTAGACTACACAGAAGGTTCAGGAAAACAGTATCACACAGGCGTTGGCCCAAAAGACATTGGTAAATATGTTATTATGCCGGGCGACCCTAAACGTTGCGAAAAAATTGCAGCACATTTTGATAATGCAAAACTTGTTGCAGATGTTCGTGAATACACAACTTTTACTGGAACTCTCGAAGGCGTTCCGGTAAGCGTTACTTCAACTGGAATTGGTGGACCTTCTGCTAGCATTGCCATAGATGAACTTGCTAAGTGCGGGGCTCATACTTTTATTCGTGTTGGAACTTGCGGTGGTATGCAGGAAGAGGTAATGGGCGGCGATATTGTAATTGCTACGGGCGCTGTTCGTATGGAAGGAACTAGCCGCGAGTTTGCTCCTATTGAATATCCTGCTGTTGCAAATCTGGATTGTGTAAACGCCCTTGTTGCTGCCGCAGACGCTCTTAAAGCTCCGCATCATACTGGCGTTGTTCAATGTAAAGATTCTTTTTTTGGTCAGCACGAACCTGAAATTATGCCGGTAAGCTACGAGCTTGAAAATAAATGGCAGGCCTGGCTTCGTATGGGCTGCCTTGCTTCGGAAATGGAAAGTGCGGCTTTGTTTATTGCCGGCCAGTTTTTGCGTGTTCGTGTAGGTTCTTGTTTTCTTGTTGTTGCAAATCAGGAACGTGCTAAAAAAGGCCTTCCGAATAAACAGGCTCACGACACAGAACTTGCAATTTCTGTTGGCGTTGAAGCGCTTCGCCGTTTGATTCTCCAGGATAAACTGAACGGAAAAATCAACTAATACATTTTGAGTAATTCTTTTTAAGCTATTTTTGTAAACCTTTTTTTTTGATTTTTTTGCGTCCTTATAAAAATCGTGTTATAATTTAACCTATGAAAAGGCGAATCGCTGTTTTAGGTTGCGGCTGGAGCACATATTTTCTCAAAGATTTTTTAAATGGAATGCAACGTGCAGTAAAAGGAAAAAACATCGATATTTATTATTTCAACATGTATAACTACACTGAATATTCGGGTTTTCCTAATTTTACTGGTGCTTCTATTTTTAATCTTATTCATTATGAAGAATTTGACGGAATTGTTGTTCTTGCTGATTTGATTGGAAATGTGCGAATTCTTGAACGCGAACGCCTTAGAATCTTAAAATCCGGAAAGCCTGCAATTTCTGTAAATAAAAAAATGGAAGGCATTTGCTGCATTAGAATGGACAATTATTCGGGAATGTATGAAGCGCTCGACCATTTGATCAAAATGCACAATGTAAAAGATATTGCCTACATTTCTGGAAAAGAAACTTCAATTGATATTAACGAGCGTTACAAAGCGTATACAACGGTTTTAAAAGATAACGGAATCCAAATTGATTTGAAAAAAATCTATAACATTGAATATAGTGATCATCGTAGTGCTTATAGTTTTTTTACGGAATTTGTAAAATCTGGAAAACCGCTTCCGCAGGCTTTTGCTTGTTCAAATGATTTTATTGCTTTAGCTTTACTTAAGGTTTGTTACGAAAATAAAATCAACGTGCCGGAACAGCTTAAACTTGTTGGTTTTGACAATATTATGGAATCGGAATGTATTTCGCCAACGCTTACAACTGTTCAAAATAATGCAGAACAACTTGGCGCGGAAGTTGTAAGCCGGCTTGAATTTGGCGTAAATCCTTCGCAGATTTTAAAGGTAAAAAGTACGCCGATTTTCCGCCAGTCTTGCGGCTGCGGTTATACAGCATCAAAATATCAAAGTCTTTATACGCTCAATATTCTTGGCGACTCAAGCTTTAAAGAAGAATTTGATCATCAAATGGAAGTTCTTGGCGAGATTTTTACTGAGGCTTCTGATGTTTTTACGCTTCTTACAAACATCGAAAATTATTTTGCAAAATATCACACTTTGGAAGGTTCCGATTTTTGTATTTTTATGAAATCGGACTGGACTTCTGTTCTTATTAATTCGGCAGAAAACCTTCCGCAAAATCTTAGTTTTGGAAATCAGGTTCAGGCAATTTGTTCGATTCAGGAAAACAAAAAATATTTGCGCGAAATGATTAGCACGCACGATTTAATTCCGGCAAAAATGAAATCAGATGAAAGCTCGATTTTTATATTTATGCCGATTTATCATCATTCTTATGTGCATGGCTATTATGTTTCAAAAAATAATATGAACCTTATTGATAATCGCTTTGGTTATATTTGGACGCGAACGCTTGGAAACAGCATTGAATATTTTAGAAAAAAGAATATGTTCAAGCTGATGAGTCAGCAATATCTTAAACTTTCAACAAGAGATGCTCTTTCTGGCGCGCTTAACCGTCAGGGACTTGAAAAACTTGCAAAACCATATTATGCGCAAAACAAAAAAAATGGTCTTACAACGGTTTTGTTCTTTGTTGATATTAATAAAATGAAGCATATTAATGACCAGTTTGGACATCTTCATGGAGACCTTGCTGTAAAAACGGTTGCTTCTGCGGTTTTGGAAACTGTTCCAAAAAACTGGCTTTGTATTCGTTATGGTGGCGATGAATTTCTTGTTGTTGGAAACAGCAAAAATTATAATGGCGAAGATTATTGCCAGAAAATCAAAGAGCGGCTTGCTGCAAAAACGAATGTTATGAAATTGCCGTATAATCTTTCGGCCAGCGTTGGAACTTATTCTGTTCCGCCTCAATCAGATTTAACGCTGGAGCAGGCTGTAGAAACTGTAGACAATATTATGTACGAGCAAAAACAAGCCTTTCACAAAGAAGTTGACGGTAAGTAAGTTCTTTTTTGTTTTCCATTTAAAATCTTATATTCTCATTTATTTTTATTGGAAAAGAATCTCAAAAACGTTATAGTTTTGTTATGACAATCAATACGATGCAACTTTATTTTATTCTCGAAAATACTCCAGCTACACAAAATATTATGCTTGTTGGAAAACACGGCATTGGAAAATCCCGCATTTTAGAAGATTTTTTTGAAGCGCGCGGCGAAAAAGTTGTTACTCTTTTTCTTGGCCAGATGAGCGACCCTGGAGATTTAATTGGACTTCCGCATTTAGACGAAAAAACTGGAAGAACTGAATTTATGCTTCCATATTGGTTTCCAACAGATCAAAAACCTGTTGTACTTTTTCTCGATGAATTAAACCGCGCGCGCCCAGAAGTTTTGCAGACTGTTATGGATTTGACTTTGAACCGTAAACTTGCCGGAAAAAGCCTGCCTGCGGGAAGTAGAATTATTAGTGCTGTAAATGGCGGCTCGGAGTACCAGTTGACTGAGCTTGACCCCGCGCTTGTGAGCCGGTTTAACATTTATGAGTTTGCGCCGAGTGTGGAAGACTGGATAAGCTGGGCGCGCGGGGCTGGCGTTGATTCAAGAATTGTTTCGTTTATTGATGAGAACTCTGAATTTCTTGACGGAGAAGGCAGCGATTTTAATTTTGACAGCGAAAGTCTTGAAAGAACTCCCGACCGTCGCAGTTGGGAACGTGTTTCTTCTGTTATCGGTGATTTTGCAGAACTTGGCGAAAATCATCAGGCCTTAGTTTCTGGCATTATTGGAAATCGGGCAACTTCCGTTTTTTTTGATTTTGTAAATAATCATAAACTTCCTTCGGTTTCTGCTTTGCTTAATGATTTTGATAATCAAAAAAAAACTCTTGAAACCTTGAGTTTTACAGATTTTACTCAATTAAATCAGGCTGTTTTTAGCTGGCTTGAAAAAAACTCAGAAAATCAAAATGATTCAAATGTCAATATTGTTGCAAAAAATCTTGAAGCGTATTTTGACTGGTTTGCTGTTCAAAATAAAAAAGAACTTCAAGCGCATTTTGCAAGTTTGATTTCTGCGAAAAACTTTCCCGGTGCTTTGAACTTTATTGTAGAAAAAGCTCCTTGTTTTTACCAAAAACTTTTGGATTTAAGTTCGGATTTATAATTTATGAGTGTTGAAAAAAAACTCAATGCAATTGTAAAAAAATGGTTTATCAGCGAGCCTCTTTTGTTTTCTGTTATTACAACACATCAGTTTGTTTTGAATAATGCTTTAACTGTGCCTTTTAGAACTGGCAATCATTGTGTTGAGTTTTCTGAACTTTTGACAAAAAATCTAACTGATTTACAATTAGCTGATTTTTTGAAAATCGAATCATATAGAATTCTTTTGAAGCACCCTTATGCGCGTCAACCTTACAAAGCAAATCCTGCAGCGCTTATGCTTGCAAGTGATGTTATTATTTCAAAATATTTTACTCCACAAAGCGAAGTTGAAACTGCTGGTCTTGTTTATCTAAAAAGCCTGGCGTGGCGTTTTTCAACTTTGGATTATCCGCTTGGAAAAAAATGGGCTGATACCGAAGAACTAAAATTTTTTCAGCGTAATTTGCAAATAGACCGCTCAAGTGGAAACTTAAAAACTGTTGATGATCTTACTTTTGAACAATGGTATAAAAAAATCGTTTTTTTAATTCGTGAAACTTCTTTTTGCGGTGGAGAAGCGGCCGGACAAGGCGCTTTATCAGATTATGATTTATCGTGTATAACGCAAAGCGCAGAGCTTTGGAAAGAAGACGAAAATGCTCAGAATCAAATTGATGATAAAATCAAAAAAGCCGAAATTGAAGAAGGTTGGGGAGAAACTGGCGGAAATTTGCAGAGAACACTTCTTAGCGATGTTGATTTTTCTTTTGATTATCGTCGCGCACTTACTAAATTTCGTGCCAATATTATAAGTGCTAAGCGAACTCTTACCAGAATGAAGCCAAGCCGCCGCTATGGTTTTTCTGCAATGGGAAGCCGCTACGAACGCAAAGCAAATATTTTAATTGCGGTTGATGTTAGCGGCTCAATTACAGATGAAAGTTTTAATCGTTTTTATCACGCAATAAAAAACTTTTTCTTTTTGGGAATTATCGAAAATATTGATTTGATATTTTTTGATGTGAATCTAAAAAATACAAAGGCTGTAAAATTTTCAAAAAATTTTAACCTGAAAGATATTAGCGGGCGCGGCGGAACGAATTTTCAGCCGCCAATTGATTTTTTTATTGAAAATAAAGCTCTTTACGACGGTATGATTATTTTTACAGACGGAGAAGGGGAAGTTCCAAAAATAAAGGGCTGTGCTGGCGGCTCGGGGGCCGGACTTCCAATTCTTTGGATTTTGGATTCGCGCCTTGCTTACGAAAAATCAAAATGGTGGATTGAAAAAGTTCTTTACACAAGTGGAACTTTTTTGCCGCTAAAATAAAAGGGGAATTTATGGCTGCACAAAAATATAAAGATAATGAAGCTGATTTTTGGAAAGAATTATTTGTTCATCTTCAGCATAAAAATATGGTTAGAACAAATGCAAGTCCTTTAAAACTAAGCGAATGCCGCTCTCAATTCGAGGCTTTTGAAAAATCATATTGCAATGCTAAGATTTCAACGGAATATTTTGATTCGTATTGTACTTTTGAAGTTACTCTTACAGAAACTATAAAACTCCGCCTTTTTGTTCAATCTTCCATAAAAGGAAGCATTTTGCAGAAAACTGGCGGCGAATATGTAAAGCTTTGCGACGCAAAATTCCCCTATAATCCGCTTCCAGAAATCGGCGAGTTCTTAAATAATCTCCCGGCCACCTTAAAACAATTCGAGCTCTCTATGCAAAACCGCGCCGTTTCAGCGCGCCGCCAGAAAATTGCCGCCGAATTTATAAAAGCCTTTGTAATAAAACATATAAATCCGCAAACTTCGTGGACTCTTGAGCCGCAGGAAAACGGCGCTTTTTTGTTAAAACTTCTTTCTGCCAATAAAACTCTTTCTGTAACTGAATCAGATTTTGCTGCAAAAATAATTTCTTTTTTGTCTTAAAGTGCAATGGAATTGCATTAAAAAAAATCTTTGTTGAAACGAAAAAAACTGCGTTGTGTTAGCTGATTTTAAATTTGATTTACGCGAACGGAGATAATATACAATCTGCATTGCTGAGTGCGAGCGCAAGCGAGTCAAAATACAAATGCCAAGCAGCCGCAAATTTGATAATTTTTTTTAATAACGCGGAACTTCTGAACTTTTTTATGCTTCGTCTTGCATATTTTTGCATAAAGTTGTATATTTTTTGTATATTTATGCAAAATATGGTGATTGAGCCTGTCGAAATCACCCGGAGGATATTATGGCAAAAGATAAAGTAGTTCTTGCTTATTCTGGTGGACTTGATACAACTGTTATCATTCATTGGCTTAAAGAAAATTATGATTATGATGTAATCGCTGTTTGTATTGACGTTGGTCAGGGCGATGACTGGGAAGCAATTAAATCACGCGCACTTAAAACTGGTGCTGCTGCCTGCTATGTTGTAGATGCACGTCAGGAATATATTGAAGAATACATTTGGCCGGCTCTTAAGGCTAATGCAGTTTACGAAGATGAATATCTTTTGGGAACTTCAACAGCACGCCCTCTTATCGGAAAAATTCTTGTTGAATATGCTCGCCAGGAAAAAGCTGTTGCAATCTGTCACGGTGCAACTGGTAAAGGAAATGACCAGGTTCGTTTTGAACTTGCTATCAAGGC
>JAGCVK010000072.1 GCA_017962415.1 Treponema sp.
GACCGAGCATCAAAATTACAGACTGAGTATCAGGCCCTTTGAGATGCAAATCAACTTTAGTATCTCCTAGCATTGAAACCATCTTGTCGTAGATGATTTTTGTAAACTGCTGGCCAGGATCTACAGATTTTAGAACTTTTTCTCCCTTTGCTTCTTCTATAGTAGAATTAACAAAGCGGCGTACAACGCGAAGGTTTACGTCGGCCTCAAGAAGCGCCATTTTGATTTCTTCAACAGCATCTTCAATGTTCTTTTCTGTGATTGTAGATTTTCCGCTCAGCTTTTTTACAATTCCGCTGAATGTTCCTGTTATTTTTTCAAGCATTATTTTCCTCTTAATTAAATCGCTCGATTAATCTCGCTCTGTGCCTTTTCTAGTGTAGAACCTAACACAACCCTCTCGGCTCGTTTTTTTATGGTCAGTTTCTTTTGCATTACCCCAAAAGTGATGTAAGAATATCTTGTACAGTTGCTTCTTTGTTTAATACCTTGAACAGCGCATCACAAATCGGAAGTTTAATATCTTTTTTTTGTGCAATTTCGTGAACATATTTGCAGGCTATTGCACCTTCCGGCAAATATCCAATTTTACCAACATTTGCAATCAAATCATCAATATCTTTGAATTTTGAAAGCATATCTGTTTTAATCAAATCCTGACCAAAGCGGCGGTTTCGGCCATATTTACTTTTACAGGTAACGTCCAAATCACCAACGCCAGAAATTGAAGTAAAGGTTTCTGCATGAGTTGCACCCATAGCAAAACCCAAAGTTTGAATTTCATTAAGACCCGCTGCAAGCAAAAGACTTTCGCCATTATCGCCAAAAACTTCGGAAGTTTCGGCAATTGCATCAACAGCACCATAAACTACTGCAACAACATTTTTTGCAGCAGCACATATCTGAACTCCAATTACGTCGAAACTTGAGAACACCATAAGTCCAGGCACTTTCAAAAGTTCGCGCACTCGGATAGAATTTTTCGGATTCAAGGAAGCAGCCACAAGGCCAGTAAGTTTTCCCATTGCAACTTCTTCAGCATGGCTAGGACCTGCAACATAAACTGTACAATCCTTATAAACTTCTGGAAGTGCATTTTCCATTGTTTCAAGCACAAGTTTTGGACCATCTGGAGAAGGAACAAAACCTTTTGTTAAAGCTGCAATTACTGTAGAACCGTCTGCTATATTCGGAACATCAACAATCTTCTTAAGCGTACTTGCAAGATAAAGAGAAGGCGATGCAATAATTAAGAATTCTTTATCGGTTGCAACTTCAATAATATCTTTTGAACAAGTGATATTTTCGCTGAGCTTATAACCAGCTAAAAATCTTTTATTTTCATGTTCTTTATTAATAGAATCAACAACATCATCTTCCAAAGCCCAAATCTGAACCTTGTGTCCACCGCGCGCAAGTGCCTGTGCAAGACCAGTACCCCACGCACCACCCCCGATTACACCAACTGATTTTTCTGCCATGATTCCCCCAATTACATTTGCCACAAATATTTAAGCAGCAATAAAACAAATCTCACTAAGAGCTATTTGGCTGCGAGCTAAACTCGCAGCTTGAACTAGTTTTCCGAAAGGTGCTCGATAAATCTCGCTCTGGACCATTCTTTCGATAATCCTAAAATGGCCCGCTGTCGCAGCCCATTTTTTAACGGATTTTCGATTGAAGGTTAATACCAGCCATCCTCGCAGTCTTTCCAGTCGTACAATTCTTCTGGTTTGAACCAAAGATTGATTTCGCGCTCTGCACTTTCATCGCTATCTGAAGCATGAATGATATTTCTATCTGTATGAATACAATAATCTCCGCGAATAGTTCCTGGAATAGCTTCTGTTGGCTTTGTAGCTCCAACTACTTTTCTCATAAGAGTAACACAATCGTCGGCCTGCCAAACCATTGCAATTACAGGACCTGATGTAACATAACCAACTAAATCATCATAAAAAGGCTTGCCATCATGTTCTGCATAATGTTTTCCAGCTAATTCTGAATCAACATGCATCATTTTTAAACCAACAAGCTTAAAACCTTTCTTTTCAAGGCGTTCAATAACTTCACCAACCAGGCGGCGATTTACTACACCTGGTTTTAACATTGTAAAACATCTACTCATAATATTATAATTATATATAAAGCCTAAACACTTTTCAATATATTAAAATTGCGTTATTATCCTTGTGCATAACAAACTCATTATAAAAAACTGCGTTAAAACAAGCACAAAATCCACAATTTGCGTGTTTGTGTAACAATTCTACCTTCTTGTGGGTTTTAAATATATTATAAGGGCAAAAAATCATGACACCACTTAAGACAAAAATTGTCTGTTCAATGGGACCGACAACCGAAAACGATGAAATTCTTTCTGCAATAATCAAAAATGGAATGAATATTGCGCGATTTAATTTCTCGCATGGAACACACGAATATCACAAAGGACAAATGGAACGAGTTCGCTCGCTTTCCAAAAATCTCAAAATTCCAGTTGCTCTTATGATGGACACAAAAGGCCCGGAAATTAGAACCGGAAATACAGAAAGCGGAGATACCGTTTCAATTTCAAAAGGCGATACTGTGATTATCAAAAATGATGATTCACTTACAACACCTTGTGCAAACGGAAATCCGGCTGTAATTTCTTTGAACTGGAAAAATTTTGTAAAACGAACAACGGAATCGCTTAATCAAAATCCAAACAAAAAAATAAAAGTATTAATTGCAGACGGACTTTTGGAACTCGATGTTCAAAGTTCAAGCGGAACTGAAGTTACAGCAGTTGCAGCAAACTCAGCCAAAATCGGAAGCAAAAAAAATGTAAATCTTATTGGAATGCATGCGAAACTTCCTATTATGAGTGAGCAGGACAAAGCTGATATAGCGTTCGCCGCACTTATGAACTGCGATTTTGTAGCGGCAAGTTTTGTAAGTTTCGCTTCTGAAATTCACGAAATCAAAAGATACTTAAAAAGCCTCAATTCAGATATGAAAATTATTGCGAAAATTGAAAATGAAGAAGGCTTAAATAATATAGAAGAAATCGCCGAAGCCGCCGACGGAATTATGGTTGCACGCGGCGACCTTGGAGTTCAGCTTCCAACAGAACGCATTCCGCTTGCACAAAAGCACATAATTTCAGTTTGCCGAAAAATCGGAAAACCTGTAATCACAGCAACTCAAATGCTTGATTCTATGATTACAAATCCGCGTCCAACACGAGCCGAACTTACCGACGTTGCAAACGCAATTTTTGACGGAACCGACGCTGTAATGCTTTCTGGCGAAACCGCAAACGGAAATTATCCGGCCGAAGCAGTTGAAACAATGGCGCGAATTGCCCGAACTGTCGAAGATAGCGAAGATTATAAAAGAAAAATGCAACAAGATGTTCCCGAAAATCCGGCTCCAACAATCGGCCAGACTATGGCAGAAATGACCTATCTTACCGCTAAAAATACAAAAGCCTGCGCAATTTTAGTGCCAACACTAAGCGGCCATACGGCAACTATGATTAGTACATTCCGCCCGATTCAGTCGATTATTGCTGTTACGCCAGACGAAGCTGTTCAAAGAAGACTTTTGCTAAACTGGGGAATCATTCCGCTGTGTATGCCAAAAATTGCCGACGACAGCGAAGAAATGATTCAAAATTCCGTAAAAACTATGATGGACGCAAAACTTGCTTGTTTTGGCAACAAAGTAATTTTGTGTGCCGGCATTCCGCTGCAAAGTCCAATTCCGGTGAACACCGTGCGCGTTCTTATTATGGGAAACATTCTTGCTCGCGGCAGACGCGGTGGTTTTTATAAGGCAACGGCCCGCCGCACTGGTCGAATTGTGAAGGCTGAATCGCCTGCGGACTTCGTAACTAATTTAAGAAGAAAAGGCGGCGAGATTCTTTTATGCCCGGTAATCAACGAAGATTGGATTCCAATTCTTAGAGTTGTTGACGGCGTAATCATCACCGGTAAAAACGAACTGCCAGGAACTATGATTTCAATGGTAAATCCAAATTTGGTTTGGATTTCTGATATTGGAACTTCAGAAAAATCAATTGAGACTGGAAGAATTGTTACTGTCGACGGAAAAGACCTTTTGGTTTATGAAGGAATTCAATAATCAGCTGTTTGCACCTTTTGCAAAAGCGCTTTCAACTTCTTCAATAATATCATCTGGAGTTGAAGCGCCGGCTGTAATTCCAACTGTTTGAAGATTAAAGAATTCCACAGGAATTTCAGAAGCGGTTTGAATATGCGCAGCAAGGCGGCAATTTTCAGCAGCAGTCTGATAAAGCCGTTTTGTATTTGCAGAATTTTTTCCGCCAACAACCAAAACGCCGTCAACTTTTGAGCAAAGTTCTAAAAGCGCTTCCTGCCTTTCGTTTGTTGCAGGACAAATTGTATTCATAACCGCAAAATTCTTATATCGCGAACGAAATAATTCTTCGATTTTTGAAAATTCAATTGGACTGTAAGTTGTCTGGCTTAGCAAAATAATGTTTTTATTATCCGAATCAGAAACATCAAACGCCTGCGCTTCACTAAAATCTTGAATCTGGCTGAAATTCTTTCCGGCGTAACCCGCAATGCCTTTTACTTCACCATGATTTTTGTCGCCCGTAAGAACAACATAATCATTATGATTTGTATAACGCTCTACCATTTTCTGACTCGCCTTTACACGCGGGCAAGTTGCATCAATTATTGTACATTTTTTTGATTCAAGAGCATCTGTAACAGCCGGCGCAACTCCGTGTGCACGAATAATCACAACAGAACCATTTGGAATATCGTTTATGCAGCTTTCATCAACTGTCAAAAGGCCTTTTTCGCCAAGTTTTTTCAAAGCAGTTTCGTTATGAATTAAAGGTCCCAAAGAATAAACTGTTTTATTTTGATTTTCAAATAAAGCCTTTTCTGCAAGTTCAACGGCGCGGCGAACACCAAAACAAAAGCCTAATACAGATGCGCGAATAATTTTCATAAAAGCATAATAGCATAAAATCTAAAAAATACCTACGCCCGCCAATATATTACAAGTAAAACAAGCAGCCTAGTGATTATGATTTTTTTGGTTTATTAAACTTTCGTTAAGCAAAAAAAAGCCCGCTGAACACACGCAGATATTCTTAAAACAAGTTTTACACTTGCCAAAATATCTGCATTATGTGCCTGCAGGCTTTTTTATACGATAAATTATATTTTATCGCTATTCTTCATCGGCACGAACGTGCTTAAGAGAATGGTGAATACCAAATTCAGGTTTCCAATTCTTTCTTGAAGCACTAATAAAGCCGCTTGAAATCAAGATAGAAGAATACATACCACAAATAAGTCCGACAATCATTGCCAACGAGAAGTCTTTGATGCTTCCTGTTGTGAAAACAAACAGAGAAACAACAGCGAACAATGTTGTAACAGTTGTCAAAACAGAACGTGTAAATGTATCCGAAAGCGATTTATTCAAGATTTCGTTGAAAGTCTTTGCTTCGCTCATCATCTTAAGGTTATAACGAACACGGTCAAGAATTACGACTGTAGCGTTAATTGAGTAACCAACAATTGTAAGAACTGCAGCAAGAACTGTAGAAGAAAATTCCATTTGAGTCCAAACAATAAATGTGAACATAATCAAAGTATCATGAAGCAAAGCGATTACCGAACCAAGAGCAAAGTCCCAATGGAAACGAATTGTTGCATAAAGCCAAATAAGTGCAATTACAGCAACAAACATAATAATCGACTTCATAGAAGTAGTCTTTGAACTTCCAGCACCGATATAGTCTGTTTTTACAATTGCAACTTTTTCCTTTCCAAATGCAGCAAAAAGTTTATCATTAATAGAAGACTGAATTGCATTATGCGCATCACCTTCGCTAACACCCATTCTAATCTGATAAGAAGCATCTTCGCCAGTTCCAAGCTGTTTGATATTTCCACCAACTTCACCAAGAGCTGCACGAATATCATCTGTAGTAATTTCAGAAGTACCAGCCGGATAAACATAAATTGGTGTTGAACTAAGCTGATTTGTAACAGCCGAATTCAAGAACAATTTTGTAGAATCATAAGCACCGTTCAAAACGTTCATCTGAACATTTTCAATCTTATTAACTTCAGCAGCAACTTCTTCTACAGTTTTATAAACTGCAAAATTGAATGAACGAGTTTCGTTATCAGCACCAGTACCAGAAATAACAATATCCATCTGGCCAGCAGAAAGATTTAAAGAAACCTTAGCCGGACCTGTGTAAGAAATATCAGCAACTGGGCTTGCTACACGAATCTCTTCGATAAGACCTGGACGGAAATCAAGACCAAGGTTAATACCCTTTGTAATGAATCCAACAATTCCAAATACAATGATTGCACAACTTAAAATGCAAGCAGGGAGAAAACCCTTATTAAAGTTTATATTCTTTTTCATTGTTTAATCCCCCAACCAATGCTTACTTTCTTAGCATGAAGCACATCTGTATCAAAATCAAACATAAGACGTGAAACAAACAATGCAGTAAATACAGATGAAACAACACCAATTGCAAGCGAAACAGCAAAGCCCTGAATTGCACCAGTTCCAAGCTGACTCAAGAAGATTGCAGCAATGAATGTTGTAATGTTAGAGTCCATAATTGCCCAGAATGCATTATCAAATCCCATTGCAATAGCAGCCGGGCGGCTCTTACCCTGACGAAGTTCCTCTTTAATACGCTCAAAAATAAGAACGTTTGCATCAACGGCCATACCAATTGTAAGAATCATACCGGCAATTGAAGAAAGTGTAAGAGTAAGATTGAAAGCAGACAGAATTGAGAACATCATAAAGAGGTTCAAAACCTGAGCAACAACAGCGTTAATACCAGAAGCCTTGTAGTAAATCAACATAAAGATAAGAATAATAACAAGACCAAGCGCAATAGCTTTTTTACCAGCATTAATTGCATCTTCACCAAGAGAAGCACCAATTACCTGCTGACTTTCAACTTCAAGTGGAACGTTGAGCCAAGCTGTCTGAAGCACTTTTTTGATATTATCAGCTTCTTCATAACTGAATGCACCAGTAAGAGAAACGGCACCGCCAGTAATTGCTGACTGAATACGAGCATTTGACTTAACTTTATTATCGCTTACGATTGCAAGATTTTCGCCAACGTGAGCACCTGTAAAGTTACCAAAAATTTCGGCACCTTCAGTATCGAGAGTAAAATGAACCTGAATCTGATTTGTGAATTCATCTGAGCCAATTGTAGCAGCTTTTACATGCTGACCTTCAAGTGCAACTTCTTTCTTTACAACAACCCAGTCATAGCGCTCATCAAGACCATATTCATCTTTTTTATATTCACCAAAAACTTCGCAGTCTGCAGGAATAATAGAAGGATCCATCAATTCGCCAAGAGCATTGAAAGTTGTAGCAGGATTCATTGCATAATATGCCTTGAATGCATTTGTTGCTTCTGTATCAACAAGACGGAAATTCAAAACACCTTTACCCATAATCAAAGTATTGATTGCATCTGCCTGAGCAGCGCCAGGTATTTCGATGTAGATTCTGTCTTCGCCCTGCTGACGAATTACAGGAGAAGTAAGACCAAACTTATCGATACGGCTTGCAAGATTTTCAATGACATTTGCCATTGCTTCTTTTTTGAATTCTGCATCATTTTCTTTTTCAGAAGACTCGCTCATTGATTCAAGAGCTGCATCTAAATCAGCCTTTACGATGATATTCATACCACCGCTAAGATCAAGACCAAGTTTTACAGAATTTTCATAATATTTCTTTGCCTTAACAATTTCGTCTCTATAACGAGTTTGCAAAACTGTCATAAAATCAAGTTCGCTGTCGTAAACAGAAAGTACATCTTTCAATGTAAGTTCAGCAGGAACTTTCTTATCAAGAGCTTTAAATCTCTTGGTAACATCTTTCTTAAGCCAAGCATATTCATCAGCTAAAGGTGCTGACAAATCCTGTTTTTTAATTGCACGCACATCTTCTGCGGCTTTAAGTTCTGCATAACTTTTAATGTTTTCGTTAGAACCTAAAGCAAGCTGCTGAAGCTCCTTTGGTGTTCTTGCATACCAACTGATTGATGGCCACAAGAAAACAAAACAAAGGGCAATAACAGCCAGCAGAACCACAAAACGAGTTCTTTTGTTCATTTTTTTTCTGACTCCAAATTTTATTTGTTTTCTTCAGCGGCTTCAGCTTTTTTAGCTTTTTCCAAATCTGAAGTTTGATTACGTTTAAATAGTTTTTTGTTTTTTGCTTCTTCAGCAAGTTTTGCTTTCTCTTCTTCAGTAAGTTCAACTGTAGAAATTGCAGTACGATTGAATTCGAGTTTGCAGTTATCATCAACTTTTACAATTACAGTATTTTCTTTTACAGAAGAAACTGTTCCGTGAATTCCACCAATTGTGATAACTTTGTCTCCCTTTTTCAATGCGTCGAGCATACGCTGAGTTTCTTTCTGTTTCTTATTCTGTGGGCGAATCAAAAAGAAATAAAAAATAACGATAATGAGCAAAAATGGAGCAAATGTTCCAATCAACGATCCTGATGTTGATGCGCTGCCGGCAGCTCCAGCCTGCAAAAATGGTATAAATGACATATACATTTCCATCCTGTTTTGAAATTTGATTATAAAATCAGTCTAAAAATTATAACACGATACGTTATACAAATCAATGGAGATTTTTGATACTTTTGCAAAAGGAAATGAATAGAAAAGGTAAAAAAATCGCAATTAATTCAAGCTTATTTTATAAGTTTTGTGAGCGCTTCGTTCAACTTTAAAATAGTAGAATCATTTGGATTAATTGCAACAACCTGACGCAAATAATACTGCGCTTTTCGATAATCCTGCTTTGCATAATACAATTCATAAAGGCGGAAAAGAGAATCGCTGTTTCGCGGATTTTGAATAAGACTTGAACGCAAATCGGCAAGTTTCTTTTCATCAGTTTGCTGCAAAAAACTTCTTCTATATAAAAGATAACTTTTTACTTTTGAAGAACAATTTGAATTCGACAAAAGAGAATCAATATATTTTAAAACTGAATCGCGGTTTCCAACACTACTGTAAGCCAAAATATAAGTTTGGAGCAAAATTTCATCAGAAGGATTTGCGTCAAACTTTTTCTTTGCAAAATCGTAAGCCTCGTTATTTCTGCCAAGTTTTAAACAAATATTTACATATTTTTCTACAACTGAAGAAGAAACATCTCCGCCGGCAATCAAACTTTTACTTGCATTATAGGCTTCCTGCCAGTTTTGGCGATGAATAAGACCTTCCAAAGCGTAAGTCATTGCAAGCTGATTTCCAGGCCGTTTTTCTAAAACTTTTGCCGCAAGTTCATCTGCATATTTTCCAGCAACCGGAGAATCTGTTTCAGAAGAAATTCGAGCCGCAAACATTAAAGCGTCAATATTTTCTGGATAACGATGAAGCGCATATTCAATTGTTTTTGTAGCTTCAGAAGTGTTTTTACTCCAGTCAAGCTGAACTCTGGCTCTAAGCAAAAGATAATCAATAGAATCAGTATCCTGGCGGGCATAAACATCGAGAAGCGAAACTGCGTGAATATAATCGTTTTTTTCTATAAGAATTTTTACACGAAGCAAAAGAAAGTCTAAATCATTTGGCGTTTGCTGCAAAACTTTTGCAACGTATTTTTCGGCAGCTTCATAATCTTTTACATCAAAAGCAATGTAAGCATTCTGCTTTAAAACTAAAATGTCATTTGCGCCGCTGCTGATTTTTCCCAAAACAGAAGATGCAAGTTCAAGATTTCCATTGTTGCGAAGCACGCGGGAATACGAAAGCGCAATTTCTTCGGTTTTTGGAGAAGACTTGTAAGCCGCAGCAAGACATTTTTCTGCTTCTTCAAGCTTCTGTTTTTTTTCGTAAACGCGCGAAAGCACATAATTTGCAAGAACTGAATTATTGCGAAGTTCAAGCGCGGCTTTTGCAGCTTTTTCACAATTATCAAGCGCAGAAAAATCATAAGCCTTATTAAAAATTACAAGAGAGGGCAAAAGCGTTGAAAGAAAATCAACATTTCCAGTACTCAAATCAAAAACGCTCTGCTTTACAGAATTAAGCGCACCAATATACGGATTATCTTCTGGTGCAACAGGAATGTCCCAGTTAACTTTTTCAGAAGTCCAGACAATTTTCATAATTTCAGCGGCAACACAAGTTAAAACCTTTGCAGATTCTTCTGTGTCAAGGCTTGTTGTATGGCGCAAAGAAGCAATTGCACTACGCAAAGAATCCGGGCTGCCGTTTTCAATATCAGCCATTATAGAAGAATCAATTTTTGAAAAATACGTGCGCTGAGTTTTTACAGAAGGAAGTTTTACAGAATCACCTGATTCTGTTGAAATGGAAATATTTTCCTGTTCGGCGGCTTTGGCAGCTTCAAGAGCAGCTTTTTGCTCGGCTTCTAATGCAGCCTTTTTTTTCTTAGACATAGAGTAAGAAGGGCTGCACAAACAAAGCACAGCCGCAATTATGAGAATTCCGTTTTTTCCAAAAAACGACCTTGTCAAATCACAAATACCCGTTTAATCTTCATCATCTTCAAAACAAAGCATAGATTCTTCATCAGAAAAAACTCCAGTTTCTTCATCAGAAACAATAAGCTCTGTGTGTCTTTGTTGAATCAGAAAAAAGACTACAAGAAAAACTGCTATTGCCACCATAAAAAGCGGCCCTAAAATAGAAACTACACTCCTAAAAGATAATTTAATAATCTTAAAAGAAAAAAATGAATACCAGATTCCCATTCCAAAAAGAGTTACCGAAGGAATCACAAATCCATATTTTAATCTGCCGTATTTAATTCTTCCTGCGATAAACCACAAAAGACCGGCTGAAACTCCAAACAAAGGCCAGATTTGCTTAAAAGTGTAAGGCAAAACAAGCTCTGTAAATAAAAAAAGCACACTCCAAATCAGATATAAAAATCCGAGAAATGTATGAGAAAATTGCTTTGTAACTTTTTTTGATAAAATAATTATAGCAAGCCCTATTGCAGCCTGAGAAATAATAAAAAGAAGATTTAATATATTTACGGGTTTTGCAATAGGATTAAGTATGGCAACTACAGCACTAAAAAGAACAAAAAGAATTCCAAAGGTAATCAAAATATAAATCGATTTTGAACACTTTAAGCTTTTCATCAGCGTACCCTGAAATATAAAAAAATGATTTCTTTGTAAAAAAGAACTTAAATCTATACTTATTATAATACTAGTAAAAGTTAATCTTTACAATAACAAATCACTATGCTAAATTTAAAAATATGAAATTATTAAAATGGTTACCTGCAAAAACATTCGCAAAAGTTTTTTTATTAAGTTCTTTGATTCTTTTTTCAGGCTGCAAAAACTCAACTGCTCAAAAAAAATCAAATCAACAGCTTAATACGCAGGAAGAACTACAGATTCTTCTTGAATCTGGCACACTAAATGCAAAACAGCGCTATTCAATTATAAAACAAATGGCTGATAATCTTCTTGCCGAAAAAGATTATCAAGGTTTGATTCTTTTTCTTACAGACTGGGTTGATGATAATCCTGATGATATGTACAACTCTTACTGGCTTTTGATGACCGCTTACGCATATCTTTCAACCGGAGCCGAACCTGTTGCCGAATATTATTTTGACCGAATTTTGCAGCAATGCCAGGATCTTTTAGTAAAAGGAAATTCCGTTCATTTTATCTGTTTGCAAAATCTGATTCAAATTAGCAAAACTCCTTCGCACCGAATCAAATATTTTAATGAACTGATTAGCAGATTTCCGCAAAATGTAAACACAACTGAGCTTTATTTGCGACTGGCTCTTGAATATCAAAATGACAGTCAATGGTCACAGGCTCTAAAAACTTACTCGCTATTTTTGGAACAGCCCGACGCAACTACAATTCAGATTCCAGGCGAACCTGATGCTTACAAAAACGCCCGTCATCTTGTTGATTTCAATAATTCTTCTAAAGACTGGACGTTCGAAAGCCTTTCTGCGCTAGAAGAAGCTGTAAAAAAAGCGATTCAAACTACGACTGGAAGGCTTTGGACAAATACAAAGCTAAAGTAAACTTTTTCTCAATGTCATGGAAGCAGGACGAAAATGATGCAAATGCGCAGGAAGAATTTTCAATGCGTTCATGGATGCGAGGAAAAAGAATCCGCTATAACGAAACGCTGGACGAGGCTTCTAACCCAAACGAAGCTTACTTAAAAACTTGGGGCTGGAACAGTTACGTTCCAGTTTGGTATTTATACTTCCGAAAAGTCGACTTCCCGCTGGATCCGGATATTCACGGAAACTGGGAATGGGCCGGAATTTATCTTGGAAATAAACTTTAATGAAAAAACTGATTTTGCTTTCTGCCACAATGTTTTTTTGCTTCTCGTTATTTTGTATGCAGGAAGAAAATGTATTTGAAGAAGTTGTAGAAGAGCCGCTTCCGCCGGCAGAAATCTTAGAGCCGCTCGAAGATGACGAAGGCTTTTTGATTCTTTTGCAAACCGCAGTTGCTCCGCAAATCGAACCATTGGATCCTCATTTAAGAGATTTAAATAAACCGCCGCGAATTGCACTTTCGTTTGTAACTCAGCAGGAAATAGACAAGCCGCAAGTTGATGCCTTTAGAAAACTTTATCTTTCGCAAAAATGGGCAGCGCTTTTAAAAGGCTATCTTGAAGGCGCAATGGAATACAGACTTTATGTTAGAAAAGCCGTTTTGGAAAATGATTTACCCGAAATGCTCGAATATCTTCCGGTTGTTGAATCAAACTACAAAACAAATGCAAAATCGCGTTCGGGCGCAATTGGAATGTGGCAGTTTATGGCAAACAGCGTTTGGCCATTTTTAACGCTTAATGATTTTGTCGATGAACGCCTTGACCCTTGGAAATCAACTGACGCCGCACTTAAAAAGCTAAAAGACAATTATAATTATTTTAACGACTGGCTGCTTGCAATTGGCGCGTACAACTGCGGCGTTGGAGCTATGAGCCGGGCCATAAAAAAAGCGGGCGGCGTAAAAGATTTCTGGTACCTGGCTGAAAACGGCTATTTATCAAAGCAAACCGCTGATTATGTTCCAAAACTTATTGCAATTGCAGATCTTGCAATCAACAGCAGCTATTATGGAATTGATTTACCAGACCACAAAGAAGAATTTGATATTCTCGAAAATGAGCGCGAAGGTAATTTTGATTACATTACTGTAAAAAAAGCGTACTCAATAAATCAGCTGGCGCAGGAAATGCGCATGGATTCTTCGGCTTTAAAACAGTTGAATCCTTCTTACACTTTAGGAATGACTCACCCTTCAAAGCAAAGCGAAATTCGCCTTCCACTTGGAATGAAGCAATCTGCTTTAGACGCTTTAAACAACATCAAACCTGTTGAATTTCCAATTAAGTATAAAGTTGTAGCCGGAGATTCACTTTGGTCAATTTCAAGAAAATACAAAGTTACCGTTCAATCAATTTGCGAACTAAACGGAATCAAAGAAAATGCAATTTTGCGAATTGGAAAAATTCTTTATATTCCTTCAAAATAAGCCGATAAAATTGGTAAGATTTCTGTCGGCACGCACAAAATCATAAACCGGCAAAAAATCAGGGAGCCTAAAAAGATGTTTAAAATCCGCAAAAGCCTAAGTTTTTTCGCGCTTACAATTGCAATTGCCGCAACTCCCCTTTTTGCACAAACAATTCAGCAGCAAGATGACACAAAAATCGAAGCCGTAAGTTCAATCAACTGGATTACAAAACAATTTGTTACAAATATCGCACTTGATACAAAAAAAGCAAATATCCAAATGCCTTCGGGAAAAAAAGTTGCTTCCACTTACATAAAATCAAAAATGATTCCTTTGATTCAGCCGCCACTTCTTTCACTTTTTGAAAATTCAGAAAACGATCTTTCAGAAGCGGTAATTAATGAATCGCTTACACTTGATGAAGTTTATCACTTTATAATGGGCGGCCACAAAACTCCAGATATTTTTTCAAAAGATTTAAAATATCTGAATACAACAAACACAACAAACATAAATGATATTGGAAAACTTTTAGTGCGCCACAATTATCCTTTTAATCCAAAAAAGCCAATTGAATCGGTTGCTTCAAGAGCTTTTAGCGGAATTATAATTGATGCACGAGGCGCATTTCCAGTTCACGGAGAATATGTAAAAAGCGAAATTTACGCCTGTTTTTTCCCAGAAATTTGGGACGACCAGATGAACAGCATTTTTGCAAAAGACACAGTTGCTCCAGAAACTGTAATGTCAAAAGGTCTTGTTGGCTATCATTATTCAGATGATACTTCGCTTTACGAAGACAGAATTGGCTCGGATCCGCTTTACATTAAAGCCTCGCAGGTTTATGGCAGAAACCGCACCGACCCGGTTATTAAAAGACGCGACGCGCTAAAAATTCTTACAGTTCCAGAAAATATCAAACTGCTTCAGCAAGGAAAAGTTGTAATTCTTTTGGACAAAAAAAATCTGATTTATGATATTTCAGTTCCAGAAAAAACTTCTTCGTATTATGTAAAATATAATTCGGTAAAACAATATTTTTATGAAAATAAAGTTCAGGGCGTTACAATTACAGATTCAAGTTTGGGCTTTATGTTTGATGTGAATTTAAAATTTTATCCTGATTCGCCTGAACTTTTGCCAGCAGAAAAAGGCCGCATTGAACTTATTGCAGAAAAGCTCAAAGAGATTCTCGAAGACGAAGGTTATTCAATTTTGATTGAAGGCCATACTGCCGATGTTGGAAAACCTGTTGGCCAATTAAATCTTTCTTACGAACGAACAAGAACCGTTATGAAAGCACTTATTGCAGAAGGGCTTGATGAATCAATTTTCACATACAAAGGCTATGGCGGAACAATGCCGGTTGCAGATAACACAACAGAAGAAGGCCGCGCTCAAAACCGCCGCGTAAGAATTATTGCACGCCCGCGCGCAACTTATATTCAGCGCGACTGGAATTAAGCATTTTTATTGGCTTTCTTTTAGCATTGATTTTTTTCGGCGCTTTTCAAGGTACATTAAAGAATCAGCTTCGCTCAAAAGCGGAGTGATTTTGTAGCCAACTTTTTTCGAAGGATACGAAACTGCTCCAAGACTTATAGAAATCTGAAAGCCGTTTTCGTTTCCGCCAGACCAAACCTGGCAATCGCTGTCAATTTGCTCGCGGATTCGGCGCAGCGCCGCTTTTGTGAGTCCCGGACAAATTATTGCGAACTCATCGCCGCCAATGCGGGCAATAATGTCGTTGGAACGAAAATTGCCGCGCAAAATTATTGATTCAGCAAGAATCGCTTTATCGCCGGCTTCGTGCCCATAAGTATCATTGATTTTCTTAAGCCCGTCCATATCGCAATAAATGAGCATACCGCTGTGGCCCATTGCCTTTGCAAACTTAAGAGTTGTTTCGCCAAACGAATAAAATCCGCGCCGGTTATAAACGCCGGTAAGTTCATCTGTGCTGGCAATCAAGTCAAGCTCATCAATTTTTGCGCGAACTCGGGAAGTTTCGTTGTGAGCCAGCGAGAACGAATAAACCGAAGCAATTGTCGACGAAAGCAATTTTACAAAAAGATCATAAACAATAACATCGTAACTTCCAGGCCTGATAATTGCATAACCATACTGAAGCGTACTATGATATATCGCAAACACCAGCATTTTGTCTGAGCCAAACTGAAGAATTCCCGGCGGAAGCATTTTTTCTTTTGGATTGCACTTTATTGTCTTTTTTTCGAGCCTTGAATCAAAGCCAGTTTTATCATCAAAACCCGCATAAAGATGCGCACTTCGCGGAAGATGAAAATACTCAAACGGCGTTGGCATTTCAATCGGTTTATCATAAAGAACTATTGCGCACGCAGTAATTCCAAAAGACCGAACATCATCATTTATACGACCGCGAAGCTGATCGTAAGTCATATCAGTTTGCATTTCTGTATAAAACTTTGTAGTTTGATAAAACTCGCTTTTTTTTCGATACCAGTCGGTTCCCGTGTTTCGCAAAAAATGTTCGTCTCTTTTATCTGATTCATAAAAAAACGATTTTGCATGCGGCGCTTCTTTATCATAAGCAACACGGCGCGTAGACTGTCGCATAACAGGAATTGCTTTTACAATCGAAAGTTTATCAACCGGCTTTCCTGTAATTTCTTTTATAAGATTCATTCCTGCAAGATAACCTTGCCCTTCAAAATTCTGCTTAATTGTAGAAAGTGTTGGATTACAACTATCCGAATGCAAAAGATTATCAAAGCCCAAAATTACAACATCTTGCGGAACTCTCAGCCCAACATCTGCGCAAAAATCAATTGCAGCAAAGGCCATTTCATCATTCATACAGATAATTGCGTCATAATTAAAAACGCCCTGCTCTTTGTAAATCACTTTTAAATCTTCAAGTGCCGGGCCATAACTCAAAGTTGATTTCCAAACCGTAACTTGCTCTTCGCCAATTCCAAAACCTTCAAGAATTGTTTTGATATTTTTGATTCGATTTTTTACTTCGGACGAATTGCCGCGCGCGCCTAATATGCCAAATTTGCGGCACTTTTGGCGAGTCACCAGTTCTTCAAGAATCGCTTTGTACGCAGATTCATTATCAACTACAACAGAAGGAATTCCCGGAATTTCCATTGAAATATTTGCAAGAGGCAAAGGTTTAAAAGATTTTATATATGTGGCAATTTCATTTTTTGTAAGCGCATGCATTAAAGTTCCGGAAATGAAAATTGCTCCATCAAGATTTTTTGAAGAAACAAAAGAAGAAACTGCAACATTCTGATAATCAAAAGCTCCGCCCAAATCCTGAAGCCGCCCCATTGAAAACACAACAAGCTCAACTGATTTTTCCTGACAAGCTAAAGACACACCTTTGATCATACGTTCTGCATATTCAGAAACAACATAATCAATTAAAAGACCTATTCGCATTCTCCCACCATTATTTTATAAGCTTTTAAATAATTATTTTTAACTTTGGTTAGTTATAAGAATATTTTAATTCAGAATTTCTGATATGTCATTATAAATAATTCGTTAAACAAAAAATATTTTGCCCGCGTTTTGCTTTTTGATAATTAAAAACAGAAATTAATCTTTTATAATCTGAAGCGCTTTAGCCTGATATTTTGGAAGAAACTTCTTTTTTCCGCCCGAAGCAAATAGAACTTCAATCACAAATTCACCGGAATTTGAATAAGCCGCAGCAACAACGCCGTCTCCATAATCATCATGAAAAACGTGCGTTCCTTTTTTCCATTTTAAAGCAAGCTCATCTGATTCTTCTGAACTATTTGCAAAAACAGAAGCGTCGCGGCCAAACTGCCCGTAAGGTGAAGTTTTTCTGGCAGCAAAGCCAAATGGCGCCTGCCCTATTACAGTAAACGCTTGGGCAGCTTCTTTTATAAAAGGACTTGGCCGCATAAAATCCCAGCGTCCGTAAAGGCAACGCTTTGAAGTTGAAGTTACATAAAGTTCGTCGCGCGCTCGCGTAATTCCAACGTAAAAAAGTCGGCGTTCTTCTTCAAGTTCGGCGCCAGTTTTTTCCACTCGCGGAAAAACACCTTCTTCAAGGCCGGTAATTACAACCTTGTTATACTCCAAACCTTTTGTATTATGAAGTGTAATGAGAGTTACAGCATTATCTCCAACATTTTGATTTTCTGCATCTAAAGTGCGGTCAAGATTTATTGCATCAAGAAAATCAGTCAAACCTTGCATTGTGCATTTGTAAGGAACTGCAGTATTTACAAGTTCCTGAAGGTTTTGCACACGAGTTGTTCCTTCAATTTCATCACCAGCTTTATGATATTCATCTAAAGCTGAATCGTGAATTACGCGTTCAATAAAATCAGAAAGACTTTTGTTTTCATCAAAGCAAGAAGAAAGCACATCAAAAAGTTTTACAAAAGAATCTGCGCCTTCACAAGCTTTTTTTGATAATTCAGATTTATAGTTTCTAACGGTTTCAAGCAAATCAGAAAAAATCGGCGTTTCATCTTCTGCAAGAACAACCGCCTTTTCCATAATTTTATCCTGAGTTTTTCCACCAATCCCGCGCGGCGGCTTATTAATAATTCTGCGGAAAGATATTTCGTCTTTATGATTCGCGCAAAACGAAATGTATGCAAGAGCGTCTTTGATTTCTTCGCGCTCGTAAAATTTTAGCGAGCCAACAACAACATAAGGAATTTTTCTATGCAAAAATTCTTTTTCAAAGCCAAGCGATTGCGCGTTTGTTCGGTAAAGAACCGCCCAGTCACTATATTTTCCACCGCCGGCAAGCGACTTCATTACAAGGTCGGCAACAAAAGTTGCTTCTGCATTTTGATCTGGCAAAAAAGCAAGAACAGGTTTTCCGCCGCCTTGCCGGTCTGCAACAAGAGTTTTTTCAAGGCTTCCATGATGATTATTTTTTACAACAAGCCCTGCAGCATTCAAAATGCTCGCAGTTGAACGATAATTCCGTTCAAGTTTTATAATTTGAGTTCCCGGAAACTTTTCCGGAAAAGTCAGAATATTTTCAACTTCGGCGCCACGAAATTTATAAATGGACTGATCATCATCACCGACAACGCAGACATAAGTTCCGCTATTTTGCTGAACGCCAGAAAGACTTTGCAAAAGTCTGTATTGCGCAATATTTGAATCCTGATATTCATCAACCATAATAACGCGGAATCTGTTATGAATATAATCTGCAATTTCACTATAAGATTCAAGAATCTGAGCGGGAAGCATAATCAAATCACCAAAATCAGCATTTCCGGTTGCCCTAAGCCTTTTTTGATATTTTGAATAAATGTCATTTAAATCAAACTCACTTCCAATGCAAGACAAATCATCTTCTGGCGTAAGACAATAATCTTTTGCAAGCGAAATCTGGTGCGCAGCAACTCTAACTTCTTTTGCAGAAAGAGAAGGCTCAGCCATTTTGATTAAAGTTGCAACATCGTCATCATCATAAACAGTAAAAGAAGGTGCAAGCCCCGCGTGCTCAGCATATTTTCGCAAAAACCAGGAACCAAACGAGTGAAAAGTTCTGATTTGAGATTCACAAGCACGCTCCTCTAAAGCAACAGCACGCTCACGCATTTCATTTGCGGCTTTTTTTGTAAAGGTTACCGAAAGAATGCTATAAGGGTCTATATTTTTTTCAGAAATAAGATACGAAATTTTGGTTGTAATAACGCGGGTTTTTCCAGAACCAGCGCCAGCAAGAATCAAAAGCGGAGAGCCTTCGTGCATAACGGCGGCTCTTTGCTGATCGTTTAATTTTGAAAGATAATCATTTTTTAGCATATTTTTTACTTTTTTCTTTATAAAGTTCGCTGTCGGCTTCGGCAAGAAGTTTTTTAAGAACGCTTGATTTTTGCAGATTCACAGCACCAAGACTTACAGAAAGTTTGAATGGCAAATCATTTTCAACAGAAACCTTTTCGTTCAGCATATCAATTTTAAGACGAATGTTTTCGATATAACTCATCTTCATACCAAGTGCAACAATTCCAAATTCATCTCCGCTTAAGCGCCCAACAACATCAGAATTGCGGAAAATTGAGGTAAGCACTTTTGCCTGAAGTTTAAGCGCCAAATCGCCCATTTCGTGACCATAAGAATCGTTGATTTTTTTAAGACCGTCCATATCAACAAAGAAAATAATTCCCGAAGTATCATTTTCCTGCATTAAATCAATTGCAATCTGGCCAAGCTCCATAAAACCGCGACGATTCAAAATGTGAGTTAATTCATCAGTTCGCGACTGCAAAGCAAGGCTTGTGTTTTCAAATTCAAGTTTGCGGTTTTCTTGAATTTTACTTGTATATTCATAAGCCTGAGAAATTGAGTTTATAATGATTTTCAGAAAAACATTGTAATCAGAAAATCTGTTGTTTAAGATTTTTCCAAGAACATAGCCGTAATTTTCTTCGCCCATAAAAATCGGGCTAAAAATATAAATTCCACAAAGATTTTGAAGCGCTCTTGCAGGAAAAAGTTTTTCATGCGGATCAAAAGTAAGTTCCGGCTTAAAAAGTTCAGTATTATTTTCTTTATCATAAAGCATATGAAGATGCATTTCGTCTGGAAGCACAAATTCGTCGCCAGTATCAAGAAACTGAACATTATTAAAAAACTGAACAGAAAGCGCGCTCATTTCGCATTGCTCGACAATGTATTTTAAATTAAAATACATTTGCTTAAGCGTATTAAAACCGCGAACAATGTCCATAAGCGTTACAATATTATTTTTTTCTTCGAGAGAATTCAAAAATTGATGCAGACCAAAATTTTTGTCGTTTAAGTCAGAACAAATATCGCCTTCAAGATTTTTAAAAACCGGATGCAAATCATTAGTTGAAACACAACCGCACGACTGGCGGAATTTTGGAACCAGCGGATTTAACGTTTCCTTTTTCATTTTTTCGCCAGAAAGAACGCGTTCAATAATTTCTGCAGCTTCGTAGCCAAGACTATAAATATCCTGATTTATTGTAGAAAGGCGCGGAAGACAAGCGTTTGCGACAATTGCATCATCAAAGCCAATAATTTTTACATCATCAGGAACTTTTACGCCAATTTCGTCAAAAGCCTTAAGACAGCCGGCCGCCATCATATCATTTGCGCAGACAATTGCGTCAAAAGGAATTTCATCTTTGTTTTTAAAACGGGCTATAATTTCATCATGAGCTTTAAAATCAGTAAAACTTCCGTCAAAAACCATTTCTGGAAAAAAAGTTAAATCGCAGGAATCAAGAGCGGCTGTAAAAGCGTCGTAACGTTCAAGCGCTTCTTTAGATTTTGTTTCATTGGCCGAAAAAAAAGCAATTTTCTTGCAATTATGTTCTTTTTTAAGATGATTTATAATCTGCTTAAAGGCCTTGCGGCAATCAGAATTAATAACATAAGAATTTTCAGTTTTAGGATCAAGAGAAATTGAAACAACCGGGCGCGGCTCAAAAGTTTTAATAAAAGAACGAATACTTTCTTCGCTCATTTGAGTTGCATAAAGGCCGCTCATAATAATATAAGCGTCAACTTCTTTTGATTTAAGATATTCAAAAGTTGTGCAAAACTGATAATCAAACGCACCTTGATTTACGCCAGGAATTTTTGTTTGGGCAATAATAACGCGAACATCTTTATTTCTAAAATAATCAGCAATTCCGCTTAAAACGTTAAGACTATATTCGATTGTAAATGTTGGAATTAGAACCGCAATAGTTTTCATCACTCAAACCTTATTTTGATTATACACTAAGAAATGAACTTTCGCTCAGAATTTTCCGGCATTTTTCGGAAAATTTTGATAAAGCGGCTATCAAGGTCAACTCCTGTACTTGCAAGAACTTTTACGCTGACAACATTTCCAGGTTTTACAGCTTCAACTGCATTTGAATCGTCTAAATCAAAGCGAATTACAACAGAGCCGTCAACTTCGGGAGCCTGGAACCATGCGCGGCCAATTGCTAAACCTTCGTTGTTTACTTCAGAATCTACGAGTTCGCCAGGTTCCCCGCCGCCCAAATCATTTTGTGTGGCGAGAGCATTTTGTGCGGATGAGCCGCCCGCGACGATTTCTTCAACGAGCACGGAAATCTCGGCGCCTACATAAGACTGCAAACGCTGCGCGGTGATACCGCGCTGGAGTTCTTCAAGGCGGTCGGCCCTTTGCCGGGCTGTTTTTGCAGAAACGCGGCCTTTAAAAGAATACGCAGGTGTGTCTTCTTCGCGGCTGTACGGAAAGCAGCCAGACCAGTCCGGGCGGATTTCCTGTAAAAAGCGGGCGGTATTTTCCGCCGCGTCGGCAGTTTCCCCTGGGAAACCGGTAAGAAAAGTTGTGCGGAGTACAGAATTAGGAAGCTCGGCACGAATTTTTTGAACTAAAGACGCATATTGAGAATATGAGCCAGTTCTATTCATTGCAACAATAATTTTATCGTCTGCGCTCTGAAATGGAATATCAAAATATGGCAAAAGTCGCGGCGAACTTTTTATTGCTTCAATTATATCATCTGTAAAATGGTCTGGATGAATATAAAGCGGACGAACTATAAAATCTCCAGGAATTTCTGCAATTTTTTTCAAAAGCACAGAAAGGCTTGTTCCTGTATCAGTTCCATAAGCCGCCAAATCCTGCCCAATCAAATTGATTTCATAAATTCCGTCTTGCGCAAGCGATTTTATTTCTTTTAAAATTACATCTTCGTTTCGGCTACGCAATTCGCCACGAATAAGCGGAATAGCACAGAACGAACAATGATTTGAACACCCCTCTGTAATTTTTACAAAAGCGCTGCCTTTAAAATTAAACAAAACTGGTCGCTCACCGCCGCACACACCTTTTTGCGCAAAAGTTTCAACAGCGCGCTCTTTGCTCACGCTATCCATAAAATCTGCAATTTTAGAAAGGTCGCCGTTTCCAAAAACTCCGTCGAGTTCTGGCATTGCGTCAAACAACTGATTTGCATAACGCTCAGCAAGGCAGCCTGTAAGTATTATTTTTGCAGTTGGATAAGCCTTTTTAATATCATAAATTGCATCAATTGATTCTTTTTTTGCTGATTCTATAAAACCGCAGGAATTTACAAAAATAAAATCTGCTTCATCAGCATTAAGAGTAAGTTCGTATCCTTTTTTTAAAAGAAAACCAGCAATCAGTTCGCCGTCAGTTTGATTTTTGGCGCAACCGTGCTGGTCTATAAAAAATTTAGTCAAGTTCAATTACCACCAGTTTATATTTTCCGTCTGTGTCCTTTATCCATTTAATGTCTTCTACAAAAATCTGTCCGGCAGCACCAATATCAAGGTCAAAAGATTTTGAGTCTGCAATAATTGTAATTTTTACTGTATTATAATTCGACATCCAAAGTCTAATTCCGTTGCGCGGAGTTGCTGTAAATAAATCGCCGCGAGCAAAATATGATTCAACAGCCTGCGAATTATCTACTCTATCACGGAACAAACAAGGACCGCGGAAACTTGCATTTATTGTAAACGGATAAGCACGATTATCTTCGTGAATAACCTTGTGTGGATGTTTTGATTTTATTTCTGAAGCAAAAGGAATTTCTTCGGCGGCAACAGCAGCTGTTTCAACTGAAACTCCGTGACGCAAAAGCACGCTAACTTCAGCTCCACGAGTTTCATCTGTTGAAGAAATATCTGAAACGTAAACAATCATATCAGAAATATTATCGCCGTTAATATCAAGCTCAGATTCTTCTGCAAGCTCGATGTAATAAATTCCAGACGGAGTATCAATTCCAAAAGCCGAAAGCGTATCGCGAACAGTAAGAATGATTTTTCCTTCATTTTCTGTTGGAATAAACAACTGATCGCCTTTATAAACCCGCTGAGTAAACTTTTTTTCAGTAAGTTCAAACTGGCGATTTTTCATACTGTTAGAAACAATCACGCCTTCTTCGATTTTATGCTTCTTTTTTACAACTAAAAGCGAAAGCACAACCGCAATTACTGCAACAAAAAATACAGAAGGAATTATGATTGCAGGAAGAAAGAACTTTGGTTTTTGTCTTTCGTAAAGCCCCTGCGGAAGTGGAGCTTCCTGAATCTGTTTATTTCTATAAAGTTTAAGAAGAAATTCAGAATCCAAATCAAGATAATCTGCATAATTCTTTAAGAAGCCCACCATGTAAGCGTCGCCAGGAAAAACAGAATTATCTTCGGCTTCAAGACCTTGAATATATCTTTTTTCGATTGAAATTTCACGACTTACTCGATCTAAATCAAGTGCCTTTCTTTCGCGGGTTTTCTGAAGAAGTTCTCCGTAACTTTCCATTCTATACTACTCCGTAAACAAGAAGTTATTATAATTATTAGCTGATGACGGAGCATCGTAAACAAAACGCTGCTCAGAAAGATTTCTATTTAATTCATAATCATAAAAATCAAAAACAAACTGTTCACCTTTTGGAGTAACTGCTTCAATGCGGCGAATCAATTTTGTTTCATCATTTATTGCAAGTTTAATGTATCTAAAGGCTTCAGAAGAACTTTTTCTAGTCAAAATCAGTTTTACAACCATTTCATCTGAACCTTTTTCAAGCGGCTCTGATTTCTGGCCAGTTTCATAAGCAACTGTGTAATAGCGAGACATAAGAGAAAGTCCCTGCGGAGTTGAAAGTGTAGCTGCATTTCCAGAACTTCCGGCTGTTACCTGCTGCTGAAGCACAGCTTCTGCCGGCTCTTTAATATAGATTGTAAGTACATCGCCATTAAAACAGATTACCTGATCTTCCGGATTTGTATAATCCATTCGCAAAAGATTTGGCGCTTTAAAAGAAAGTTTTCCGCGCGATTCTTTTTTATCGATTTTGATTTCAAAATCAACTTCGTAATCTTTTATTGTTCCGTAGTATTCGGAAATTGTTTTAAAATATGCACTTGCAGTTGTAATGTTCTGCGCAAACATAGAGGTTAAAAAAAATAATGTGCAGAATGAAATTAATAGCTTTTTCATATCTGCACATTATACAGCTAAATTGCTTTATTGTCTATTTATCATTTATTCTTCTGATTTAGTTTTTGAAGAACTGTCTTCTTTTGATTTTTCTTCAGCTGATTCTGAAGAAAGTTCTTTGCAATGCTGCTCGCCTTTTACTATATCATAAAATTCTTTGCCGTCCATTGTTTCTATTTCAACAAGGCGATTTGCAATATAATCCAAAAGGTCTTTATGATCGCTTAAAAGTTTAAGAACATAATCATAACGCTCGTTCATTATGCGGGCAATCTCTTCATCAATATAATTTTGAGACTGTTCACTAAATTCGCGAATAAGATTTGCTTCGCCAGCACGATTTCCAAGCACGCCTCTTCCTAAAGTCATATTCTTAAACTTATTAGACATTCCAAAATCGGTAATCATTCGCTTAACGATTTCTGTTGCGCGGGCAATGTCGTTTGAAGCACCTGTTGAAATATCACCAAGCATAACTTCCTCAGCAGCACGACCACCAAGAAGACTGTCAACTTCGTTAATCATATCTTTGCGAGTCTGATTAAACTTTTCTTCGCCCTCTTCGCGATACTGTGTAAAACCGCCAATTCCGTGACTGCGTGGAACAACTGTAATTTTATTTACAGGCTCGTGCTCAGGCGTAAAAGCGGCAACCAGCGCGTGTCCTGTTTCGTGAACTGAAACAAGGCGCATTTGTTTTTTATTATCTTTGCGGCTCTTCTTTTTTAAACCAATGCTAACTTTATCAATTGCATCATTAAAATCAGCCATTGTAACTTTTTTGCGGCCATTGCGAACTGCAAGAAGCGCTGCTTCGTTTACAACATTTGCAAGGTCTGCTCCGGCAAAGCCTGTTGTTCCGTGTGCAACTGATTCAAAATCAACATCTTTATCAAGTTTTACATTTTTTGCATGAATACGCAAAATCTCTTCGCGGCCTTTTACATCTGGTTTTTCAACCGGAACCTGGCGGTCAAAACGGCCAGGACGCAAAATTGCCGGGTCAAGAACGTCTACGCGGTTTGTTGCGGCAAGAACAATAAGACCTTTGTCGTTATCAAAACCGTCCATTTCTACAAGCAACTGATTTAAAGTCTGTTCACGTTCATCGTTACTGCTAAAACCGTTTGCGCGGCTTTTTGCAAGCGCATCAATTTCATCAATAAAAATGATACAAGGAGCTTTTTCGCGAGCCTGATTAAAAAGGTCTCGAACACGGCTGGCACCAACACCAACAAACATTTCAACAAAGTCTGAACCTGAAATGCTAAAGAACGGAACACC
>JAGCVK010000073.1 GCA_017962415.1 Treponema sp.
GGTAGGTAAGCTTGCAGGCCCTGTAGGCAGCTATAACGGCCCTTCTATGATTGTAAAAGACCCTGAGGAACTTGAACGCACTTACACAGAATTCTTAGGTCTTCAGCCTTCTGAATATTCTAACCAGCTTGTTGAGCCTGAGCACGTTCTCCGCCTTCTTCTGGAGATGAATGTTGCCTTTGGAATTATTGCAAACCTGGCAGATGATCTTCGTAACCTTCAGCGTTCAGAAATTGGTGAAGTTTTTGAATACTTTGCTGCAACTCAGGTTGGTTCTTCTACAATGCCACAAAAGCGCAATCCATGGAACAGCGAGCACGTTAAGTCTTTGTGGAAGGCAATGTGTCCTCGCGTAATTACATTCTATATGGATCAGATTTCAGAACATCAGCGCGACCTTACAAACTCTGCAAGCCAGCGCTTTATTGCAGATTATGTTTCAGGTTTTACAATGGCCGTTGCTCGTATGAACAGCGTTGTAAAAGGTTTGCAGGCAGATAAAGAAGGTATGGCACGCAATCTTGAAAATGCCGGCGGAAAAGTTCGCGGCGGTGTTTTGGCAGAGCCAGCTTACATTCTTCTTGGCGAAGCAGGTTACAACGACGGTCACGAAGTTATCCGTAAAATTACTTTGGAAGCAGAGCAGAGCGGAAAAACTTTCTTTGAAGTTCTCAAAACTCACGAAAAAGAATATGCAGACATTACAGCTCAGCTCGAAAAGCTCGGCGTAGAAAACCCTGCAAACTTCTTTGAGCATCCTTCAAATTATTGTGGCTTAGCGGCTGTAAAATCAAAGCGCCTTGCTCAGAAGTACCGTGAGCTTTGTAAATAATTCAGAGTGTAAGCGCACCCTATTTTTATTTCAATAAGCAAAAAGTTATGTAATAATTCTTATAAATCTAAAATAAAAAAAGGCTCAGCCAATATCTGCACAAGCGAAGCGCGGAAGCCATTGGCTGAGCCTTTTTTTTATTTTGGATTTTTTTTAGTTATACTAAAAATCTGAATGTTTACTAAAACATAGTATTTTATTATTATAAATAGCATCATGATAATAAAACTAAGTTTACTAATCGTTTTTTTTGCCATTTTCATCTTAGTTGGTATTAAATGCCGCACAGTTTCCAGCGATGTAAATGGTTATGTTTTGGGAGGCAGAACCGTAGGTCCCTGGCTCACAGCTTTTGCTTACGGTACATCATACTTTTCTGCCGTAATTTTTGTTGGATATGCCGGACAGTTTGGCTGGAACTTTGGTGTTGCTTCAACCTGGATTGGATTGGGAAATGCCTTTATTGGTTCTCTTATGCCTTGGGCAATTCTTGGACGCCGCACCCGCATTATGACTCAGCATTTGAATTCAAAAACAATGCCAGATTTCTTTGGTCGCCGTTATGAATCAAAAGGCTTAAAGGTTGCAGCTTCTGCAATTACATTCTTATTCTTGATTCCTTATACAGCTTCTCTTTTTAATGGTCTTTCGCGATTGTTCCGCATGGCATTCAATGTAGATTATTCAGTTTGTGTAATTGTAATGGCTATTTTGACTGCTGTTTATGTAATTGTTGGTGGTTATATGGCAACTGCAGTAAATGATTTTATTCAGGGAATTATTATGCTGGTTGGAATTGTTGCTGTAATTCTTGCGGTTCTTTCTAAAAATGGCGGATTTATGCAGTCGCTTGCAATTATGTCAGAAATTGAATCTCCAGTTTTAAATGGCGCTTATACATCTTTCTTTGGGCCGCAGCCTTTCTATCTTATGATTGTTGTTCTTTTGACTTCGCTTGGAACTTGGGGCTTGCCTCAAATGGTTGGAAAATTCTACGCTATAAAAAATGAACGTTCAATCAAAATTGGAACTGTAATTTCTACTTTCTTTGCAATTGTTGTTGCCGGCGGTTGTTACTTTCTTGGCGGCTTTGGAAGACTTTTCTGCAAACCGGAGCAGGTTAGTGCCGAAGGTTTTGATAGTGTTATTCCTACAATGCTTTCTGGGCTTGGCGATGTTCTTATTGCTGTAGTTTTGATTCTTGTTCTTTCTGCTTCAATGTCTACTTTGTCTTCTTTGGTTTTGACTTCTAGTTCTACACTTACGCTCGACTTTATCAATTCAATTAAAAAGAAAAAATCAACTGACAAACAGAATCTTTTGATTATGCGCATATTTGTTGCTATGTTCATTGTTATTTCTGCTGTTATTGCAATTGTTCAGGCAAAAAGCCGTGTTACATTTATTGCTCAGTTAATGGGTGTTTCTTGGGGTGCTCTTTCGGGCGCGTTCCTTGCTCCGTTCTTTTTTGGTCTTTACTGGAAAAAAACAAGTAAGGCCGCTGTTGCAACTTCGTTTACACTTGGTTGTGTTTTGATGATTATTCAGCTTGGAATTTCAATGGGCTTGATTAAAGTTTCTGGTCCTGTGTTTGGTTTGATTTTTAAGAACTCACTTTATTCGGGCGTGTTCAGTATGCTTTCTTCTTTGATTATTGTGCCAATTGTTAGTCTTTGTACTGGCAAAACACGGCCTGCAAAAGTAGAAAAAATGTTTGCCTGCTATAATACAACAGTTACTGTGCCGGTAACAAACGTTCTTACAGATGAAGATTAGTTAAAAACAAATAACTGAAATACAAAAAAAAGACCTGGTATTGATGAATTGCCGGCAGTTACTTTAGTGCTGGCATATTTTGAAAGTGTGCCAGGTCTTTTTTTATAGTTTCATTGAATTTTTAAATCAAAAAATCGCGAAAATCTAAAATAAAACTTGTGGAACATTTTGCAGCGGGTGAGTGTATATTTTTGCCGGCGACGAAAAAGCCTTTGAAAGTTGTGCTTCTGTAAAAATTTGTTCTTTTTTGCCCAAAATTGCAGAGCCGTTACTTAAAAGAAGATAATCGTCTGCAAAAAATGCTGCTGTGTTTATATCGTGAATTGAAAAAAGAATTGTCTTATTTAGTTTTTTGAGTTCGCGCAAAAACTCTGTTTGGAATGGTAAATCAAGCTGATTGGCTGGTTCATCAAAAAGCATAAATGGCGTTTTTTGAACAAGCGCTCTTGCAAGGCGGCATTTTTGAAATTCTCCGCCGGAAATATTAAAAATATAGTTTTGAGCAAAATCAAGAATTCCAACTTGTTTTAGAGCCTGATTTACAGCTGAATCTGTTTGCGATTTTGTAAGATGACCAAACGAATAAAGTCCTGTTTCAACGAATTGCCGAACTGTAAGATTCCAAACGGGATTTTCTGCTTGAAGTAAAAAAGATAGGTTGTGAGCCGCTTCTGCGCGCTTCATTTTAAAAACACTTTTTCCGTTAATCAAAATGTCGCCAGAATAATTTAAGCCGGCCGGAATAATTCCCGCCATAAGCGAAAGTAATGTGCTTTTTCCCGAGCCGTTTTTGCCGCAAAGCGCAGTAAAACTATTATCTTCTAAAGTAAAATTAAGATTTGCGAAAACAGATTTTTTGTCATAAGTTGCCGAAAGATTTTTTACTTGAATCATAATTTACCGCCGCTCATTTTTACAAGAACTACAATAAAACAAGGAACGCCCACAAGCGATGTAATAATTCCAACCGGAAGTTCAGACGGCGCAACAACGGTTCTTGCAAGTGTGTCTGCAATTAGCAAAAGAATTGCTCCATAAATCATACTTTGAAAAATCAAAACTTTATGAAGCGGGCCGTAGATTTTTCGTACAATATGCGGCGCAATAAGTCCAACAAAAGAAATAATTCCGCCAGAGCAAACGGCGCAGCTTGCCGCAAGGGAGCCAATAATCAAAATATAATTTCGCAGATAATTATAATTCAAACCAAAAGTTTGTGCAGATTCTTCGCCGCAAACAAGAACGTCTAAATGTTTTGCCGAAAATTCAAGTAAAATCAAAGAAATCAACGATGGAATTATAAAGGTTTGAAATTCTTTCCAGCCTTTTGCGTTAAAACTTCCTGTTGTCCAAACGTAAAAAGAATGTAAATCAGTTTCGTGAGTCAAAAGGATTATAGAAGCAATTGCCGAAAAAAAAGTGCCAACGGCTGTTCCCGAAAGTAAAAGTGTAACGCTGGAATTTCCTCTGAAAATCTTTGAAAATAAAAATACGCAGAAAGCCGAAAGCAGCGCTCCTGCAAAAGCAAAAAAAGTTACCGGGCTTAAAAATGAAATTGCAGAAAACGGCAATAAGCCAGATAAAACTGCTCCAAAAGTTGCGCCCGAACAAACGCCCATAATTCCCGGATCGGCAAGCGGATTTCTAAAAAAGCCTTGAAAGATTGCGCCGGTTCCGCCCAAAAGTGCGCCGCACATTACGCTAAGCAAAATGCGCGGAAGTCTGATTTTTGTGATAACTATAAAATCAGTTTTTGAACAATTTTTTGCAAAAATCGAAAAAGGCGAAATAAATTTTGTTCCAATGCAAAGTGCAAAAATCCCGATTATCACAAGCGCAAAAACTGGCGCTATTTTAAGAAGAATTAAATTGATTTTTGCAGATTTGGTTTTCATCAGTTTGTAGAGCCTTTCCAAAAAAGTTTTGCCAGCTTTAAAACTGCATCTGCGCAGCGCGGACTTGAACGAACAAAGCTGTCATCATCTCCCATAAAGTACATTCCTTTTGGGGCTGCGTATTTTAAAGTTGGCTTTCCGCTGCCCATTCCGTCTCCAGAGTAAAAAATAAAATCTGGGGCTGCATAAAGAACAGCTTCTTCGCTTACCATTGGATAGGCATTTTCCTGTTCTTCAAAAATATTTTTGCCGCCGGCGTAGTTTATAATATCATTCATAAAAGAATTTTTGCCAATGCTCATCATTGGAGAATTCCAAACTTCCCAATAAACGGTTGGCCGTTCCAAATCTTTTTTTTGATAAAAGGATTTTGCAAGTGCAAGTTTTTCATTCATTTCTTTTACAACTTTTGCGGCTTGTTTTTCATGGCCGGTAAGTTTGCCAATTTCAAGAATTTCATTTTTTACATCATTTATACAAGTTGCGTTGGAAATATAAACGCTAATTCCTAAATCTTTTAAAGGCTGAACAAAATTGTCGTGCATTCCTGCAAAAAGATAAACTAAAGTTGGCTCAAAAGAAATAATTGATTCAAGGCTGATTGTATTTGCGGCAAAGCCGCCAACAGAAGGCACGTTTTTTGCTTGTGGCGGAAAATCACAAAGGTCTGTTCGAGCAACAAGCTGATCTTGGGCGCCAATTGCAAAAATAATTTCGGTTGCAGAGGGGCCAAGCGAAACAATTCGCTGCTTTTTATTATCTTTATTGCCTGCAAAAACAAATGCTGTTAATAAAAAAAGGCTTAAAAATGCGGTTGTTGATTTTTTAAGTGACTTCATAAATTAACTATAATCAAATATATTGTTTATTGCAACAAAACTTCTAATAGTCTATATTTAAAACCAATAATGATTTCTTTACACAGATTAACTTCCGCAGAAATTGAACCTGATTTTAATGAACTTTACAGATATGCCGGATTTTCAAGACAAAAAATCGATGATGTTCAAATTGAAAATCTTGCAAAAACTGCGGTTGCCGAAGTTTCAGAAAAAATGAATTGCCGTTCTGTTTATGCAAAATATTCTCTTGAGTTTTTGCCGGAAGAAAGAATTTTGTTTGCCGGAAAAGAAATCAAAAGTCATCATCTTATGCTGAATCTGCATGATTGCCACAGCGTTTATTTATTTGCTGCAACACTTGGGCCTGGCGTAGATAAATTGATTCAAAAAGAGTCGAGACTTAATCCTGCAAAATCGGTTATGCTTCAGGCCGCGGGCGCAATGTTTATAGAACGTTATTGCGATTTGTTTCAGGATTTTTTTCGCAAAGAAGAAGGCAAAAATCAAAATCTTCTTAGGCCGCGTTATAGTCCGGGCTTTGGTGATGTTGGCTTGGATATTCAAAAAATCTTTTTTGAACTTCTTAGCTGCCAGAAAAATCTTGCACTTACACTAAATGATTCTTTGATTATGTCTCCAGAAAAATCTGTAACAGCCTTTGTGGGCGTTTATAATCAAAATTAAAAAAGGAAGTATTTTTTTTATGAATAATTTTCGTGAATATTTAGGAAAACAGGTTTTATTTTTTGACGGCGGAACTGGCTCTGTGCTTCAGGCGCAAGGGCTTAGGCCTGGCGAGCTTCCTGAAAACTGGAATATTGAGCAGCCTGAAAAAATTGTGCAGCTTGGATACGGTTATTATCTTGCTGGCTCAAATATCATAAATTCAAATACTTTTGGTGCTTTTGAAACTAAATTTACAGGCAAAGACGGAAAATATTCTCTCGAACAGATTATTGATTCAGCACTTAAAAATGCAAATAAAGCCCGCCAGATGATTTTGGAAAAAGACGCAGCCGACGGAAAATCTGGTTATCCGCGTTTTATTGCTTTTGATATTGGCTCTTGCGGCAAACTTTTAAAACCGCTTGGCGACCTTGAATTTGAAGATGCGGTAATTCTTTTTAAGCATACTTTTGAATGTGGCCTAAAACATAATCCGGATTTGATTCTTATAGAAACAATGAATGATTTGTATGAAGCTAAAGCCGCTGTAATTGCCGCAAAAGAAGTAATGGAAGTAACCGGCCAGGATATTCCGATTGTTGCTTCAATGGTTTACGACGAAGGGCAAAAAACTTTAACCGGAAGTTCTCCAGAAATTTGCGCCGCAGTTTTAGAAAGTCTTGGAGTTGCAGCGCATGGCCTTAACTGTAGTCTTGGCCCAGAACAAATGAAGCCAATTGTAAAACGGCTGCTTGAAGCAACTTCGTTGCCAATTCTTGTAAAACCAAATGCCGGCCTTCCAAAAAGTGAAAATGGCCGCACAATTTATGATGTTGGTGCCGAAGAATTTTCTGATATTGTATCTGATTTTTGTGCGCAGGGCGCTTTAATTGCCGGCGGTTGCTGCGGTTCAAATCCCTCGTTCATAAAAAAACTGGTTGAAAAAACAAACCGAATCTGTACACCTCAAAAGTTAAGCGAGCTTGCTGCAAAAAGGGCTTGCAAAAAATCTGTAATTACTTCGGGCACAAAAATTGTTGAATTTGGCAAGTCGCCAATTTTGATTGGCGAGCGAATAAATCCAACTGGCAAAAAGAAACTAAAGCAGGCTTTAACTAATAATGATATTTCGTACATTTTGAACGAAGGAATTGCGCAGGAAGAAAAAGGCGCGCAAGTTCTTGATGTAAATGTTGGGCTTCCAGAAATTGACGAATGCAGTATGATGCAAACTGTTATAAAAGAACTTCAAACAGTTACCGATTTGCCGCTCCAGATTGATACTTCGGATCCAATCACAATGGAAAAGGCCTTGCGACTTTATAATGGAAAGCCGCTTATTAATTCAGTAAACGGAAAGCAGGAAGTTATGAAGCAGGTTTTTCCGCTTGTAAAAAAATACGGCGGAATGATTGTTGCGCTTGCGCTTGATGAAGACGGAATTCCAGAAACTGCTCCGGCTCGAATTGCAGTTGTAGATAAACTTTATGCAACCGCAGCTGAATATGGAATCTCCGAAAAAGATATAATTATCGACCCGCTTGCTATGACAGTAAGTGCAGATGATCAGGCTGCTATAGCAACGCTTGCAACTGTAAAATATGTAAAAGAAGTAAAAAACGGGCTTACAATTTTGGGAGTTTCAAATGTTTCGTTTGGGCTTCCGCTTAGAGAGCATATAACTTCGATTTTCTTTACAATGGCAATGCAAAACGGACTTAGCGCGGCAATTATGAATCCTAATGCGCTGGAAATGATGAAAGCGTGGACTTGTTTTAAAACTCTTTCTGGAATGGATTCGCAATGTCTTGGTTATATTGATTTTGCCGGAAAGTATTCTGAAGTTGTGGCAGCTGCAAGCGCAGCAAATTCAGCTGGCGCAAAAACTGCGGCTAATTCTTTGCAAGGCGCAAATTCTTCTGATTCAGTTCCGCCGCTTACAAAAGCAATAATAAAAGGGCTTAAGGAAGTTTCAAAGACAGAAACTTTGCGGCTTCTTACAGGTTCAGAGGGAACTGAGCAAATGAGCGCAATGGACGTAATTAACACAAGAATTATTCCCGCTCTTGATATTATTGGAAAAGATTTTGAGCAGAAAAAAGCATATCTTCCGCAACTGTTAATGGCCGCCGACGCAGCAAAAGAAGCCTTTGCCGTAATCAAAGATGAATTAGAAAAAAAAGGTGTTACCGGCGAAAAAAAAGGCCCGATTGTTATTGCAACCGTAAAAGGCGATATTCACGATATTGGGAAAAACATTGTAAAAGTTCTTTTGGAAAATTATTCTTTCCGTGTAATAGATCTTGGAAAAGATGTTCCGCCGCAAACTGTTTTAGATGCAGTTGTAAAAGAGCACGCTCCTTTGGCCGGCCTTTCTGCACTTATGACAACAACAGTTGGTGCAATGGAAGAAACAATCAAACTGATTCATAAAGATGCTCCTTGGTGCAAAGTTTTTGTTGGCGGCGCTGTTTTGAATCAGGATTATGCAGATAAAATTCACGCAGACGCTTATACAAAAGACGCAATGGAAAGTGTAAAATATGCGCAAAGTATCTGCGGGTAAGTAAAAACTGCTTAAATGTAGAATTGCATTATTTAATGCTTGAAATATTAAACGGAGTTGCCTGGTAAACGTAATAGTTCAGCCAGTTAGAATAGAATAAGTGTGCTGTTGCACGCCAATAACTGGTTGGCATTCTGTTTATATTGTTTGTTGGAAAATAATTTTTTGGCAGCGGAACTTTCATTCCTTTGTCTGTGTCGCGGTAATATTCCTGAGCAAGCGTCATAGTGTCGTATTCAAGGTGGCCGGTCATAAAAATTTCGCGGTTGTCTTTTGATTTTAAGATTGTAACGCCGGCTTCGGCACTTTCTGCGAGAATCACAAGTTCCGGGTGTTTTATTAAATCTTCTTTTACAAGAGTTGTGTGGCGGCTTTGTGGAATTGGGAACGTATCATCAAAACCTCTGAGCAGCGGGTCTCCTTCTACGCAGCGTTCGTTCATAAAAATTCCAGACATTTTGCGCTCAAGCGGATGTTTTGGAACTCCATAATGATGATAAAGCCCGGCAAAGCAGCCCCAGCACAAATACAAAGTTGAATAAACATTTTGGCGCGCGTAATCCATAATTTTGCAAAGTTCGTTCCAATAATCAACATCTTCAAAATCAATTTGCTCAACCGGAGCGCCTGTAATAAGCATTCCGTCGAATTTTTGTTTAAAAAGCTCGCTTGAAGGAATGTAAAAACGGTCTAAATAAGATTCGTCTGTGTTTTTGCTAACGTGATTTTCCATATGAACTAGAGAAATTTCAATTTGCAGCGGAGTGTTTCCAAGCAGACGAAGAAGTTGAGTTTCTGTAACTTCTTTATTTGGCATGAGATTTACGATAGCAATTTTAAGCGGACGAATATCCTGTTCCATTGCGCGTTTTTCAGTCATCACAAAGATATTTTCCTTTTCGAGAATTGCGCAAGCTGGTAAATCAGATTGAATTTTGATTGGCATCGAAATCTCCTTTTGCGATATTCTAGCAGAAATCAGTTTTCTTTGCTATAATATTAAGATATGGAAAACAAAAACGACCGCAAAGGGGCAATCAAAAAACTTAAACTTCTCACTTATGCATCAAAAATAAATGTAGATTGGTTCCGTTCTAAAATGGAAGATGGTTTTAAAACTGTTTTTTTGCCAAATGGTGTTGAACGAACTGAATATAAATACGGCAATGTTACTTGCGATATTCTTGCACCAGAGATTTATGCTTCAAACCGCGTAATGCTTTATATTCACGGCGGTTCTTTTGTTGGCGGTTCTCGCCGCACTTATGCAAGTTTTTGCGCTTCTTTGGCAACAAAATGTTTTTGCCGCGTTGTGGTTCCTGAGTATCGGCTTGCGCCTGAACATCCGTATCCGGCTGCAAACGAAGATATTCAAAATGTTTTTAAATCGCTTTTTACAGAAGAACAAATAGCCTGCTCGCTTAATGCTGATAATGGTGAAAATCCTCAATTGCCAGAAATCATAATTGCGGCTGATAGTTCGGCAGCTTCTATTGCCTGTTCTTTGGTTTTTAATCTTCGTGAGCGTTACCGAGCTTGTATTAAGCAGATTCTTTTGTTTTCTCCTTGGCTTGATGTTTCTAACTGTTCAAGACTTGTTATGACAAAAAAAATCAGCGACGAAATTATGAGCGGCGATATTGTACGAAAAAGTACGGCGCTTTATGCTGATGAAGCAAACGCTTTAACTCCGCTTGTTTCTCCGCTTTTGGCTGGCGATGAAGTGCTTCAGAATTTTCCGCCGGTTTTTATTCAAATGGGCGAAAAAGAGATTTTATTAGACGATGCTAAAGAGTTTGCAAAAAATCTCCGCGACGCAGGAAATAAATGTGAGCTTGATATTTGGCCGGAAATGATGTTTATGTTCCAAATGGCTGATGATTATTTGCACGAATCTCATCTTGCTTTAGACAAGGTTGGAAAAGTTGTAACCGACGGAACAGAAGAAAAAACGGCCATTCAAATTCAAAATAAGCCAAAACTTGAACGCAGCATTGTTTTTTAATTTTGAGCACTTTTTGCAAAGCAAAAATGTGTTAATCAAACAATGGCTTTTACGACATTCTTTGATTTTCTTGTATAAATTGTTGCCAAGTTGTTTTTTTTACAGGAGTTTTTAATGGAACTTTTATCTCCAGCTGGAAATGTTGAAAAATTATATTACGCTTATGCTTATGGCGCTGATGCAGCTTACATTGGTCTTAAAAAATTTTCGCTTCGCGTAAAAGCCGATAATTTTTATGAAGACGAATATAAAAAAGTGCAGGCCTTAAAATCAGCTTTTCCTGGCCGCAGACTTCATTGTGCTTTAAATATTTCGTTCCACGATGAAGAAATTGACGCGCTTAAAAAAAATATTGAGTATTTTCGACAATATCCGATAGACGCTTTTATTGTTCAGGATATTGGAATTGTTCCGCTTTTGCAAAAAGAGTTTCCGAATGCGCAGCTTCATCTTTCTACGCAGGCAAGTTGCGTTAATAGCGAAGCTGTAAAAATGTATAAAAATATGGGCTTTAGCCGCATTGTGCTTGGTCGTGAAATTTCATTAAATCAGATTCGCAGAATCAAAGATTCGGTTCCCGAAATGGAACTTGAGGCTTTTGTTCATGGGGCAATGTGTATTGCTTATGCTGGCCGCTGCCTTATGAGTGCTTATTTAACCGGCCGAAGTGCGCAGAGCGGTTTTTGTTCGCATACTTGCAGGTGGAATTTTAAAATTAGCGAAAATGCCGGCCTTGAGCGTGCCAAAAATTCTACACTTTTAAATGATTCAGATTCTCCTCATATTATAACTGCCGAAGAAGCGCGAAAAATTGCGCAAAGCGGTTTACTTACTTTAGAAGAAGAACAGCGACCGGGCGAAAAGTTTCCGGTTTTTGAAGGTGAAGATTTTACGGCCGTTCTTTCTTCAAAAGATTTACGAATGATAGAACATCTTGCAGAACTTCGTGATGCCGGAGTTGATTCTCTAAAAATCGAAGGCCGAATGAAGAGTATTTATTATGTTGCAATGGTAACCCGCGCTTACCGCAAAGCTCTTGATTCTCTTGAAGGAAAAATCACTTCGCAAGAAGCTGCTCCTTATATTGCCGAACTTGAAAATGTTGCGCACCGCGAAAGTACAACTGGTTTTTATTTCCGCAAAGCTGATGCTGACAAAACTACAAGCGGCGCAAGCGACAGTAAATATCAGCTTGCTGCAGAAATTGGGAACGAACTTTCTAAAGACGAGGTTGAGCGATTATTTGAGAACGGAAATGCTTTGTATCAAAAAAATCAAAAAGAACTTGAACAAATGCACCCGGCAGCTCGCGAAGCCCGCCTTAAAGATTATGAACAACATCGCGACCGCAGAATTATTCCTTTTGAAAAAAAAGAAGGCTGGCACTTTTATGTTTGCACAGCAATGAATATGATTCGCATTGAAGATGAAATTGAATTTGTTTCGCCAGAATTTTGCTCGCTGAAAATTCCAAGCGGCGAATGGGAAATTATTGATTCTGAAACCGGCTTGAAAATGAACTGGACTTGCGACGGTCACCCAACTGTAATTTATGTTTCGCATAAATTGCCGCAGGCAACTTTGCTAAGAACAATTGACCCGGATTATGTAGAAGGCCAGATTCGCGATACCGGAAGATAATTTTGATTTCTGAAATTGCGGTCGCGAAAATCTGATTTTGAGTTTGCGAAAATCTGATTTTTGAAGTTGCGAAAAACTAATTAATTTCCTTCGTTCGAGTTTTTTTCACAATCCCACGAAACTTCAACGCTGCGTTCTTCTTTTTGCGGAATTCTTTGATAAATCAAACAGTCGGCGCGGTGAATTGAAACGCCTTTTGTGCGAGTTACATAACCTGCAATAATATCCGGATATTCGGGCTTGCAGCATTGAGCAATATTGTATAAAACTCTGCGGTCACCCTGAACAAGAACTCCATACTTTTTGCGCGGCTTAATTTCAGAAGCGTCTTTTGCACCTTTTTTTGGGCGTGATTTTTTTGCTTTTGTAAAATGAATTGTTCCGCCGCCGCTGCTTCCAACGGTTCCTTCAATTCCATTTGCGGCTGCCGTTTCTTCGGCTTTGAGAGCAAGGCGTTCGCTAAAAGTCGGGTCGTTTGCCATAAGCCAGCTGTGAATCTTTTGATGAGCTTTGCTTGTTTTTACAAGTTTGAGCTGAGCTTCTGTCGGGTGCGCCTGAGGATTTGTAATTACTTCGATAATTTGTGTGTTTTGCAATGGCCGCGAAAGTGGAATTATTTTTCCGTCGGCTTTTGCGGCAATTATTTTTTCACCAATTGCAGAGTGAATTGAATATGCAAAATCTATTGCTGTGGCGCCGGTTGGAAGTTTTCTTACATCGCCTTTTGGTGTGAAAACGTAAATTTCGTCGCCAAGCAGTTCGTTTTTGAGAGTTTCAAAATTATCACCTTCGGTAAGACTTTCTTTAAATTGCTGCAGTTTATTTATGATTGCAAGCCGGTCTTCTTCAATCAGTTCGCGAGAACTTCCTTTTTTGTAAAGCCAATGAGAAGCAATTCCGTGCTCGGCCATATTGTGCATTTCGTGAGTTCTAATTTTAATCTCTAAAGGTTTGCCTTCGCACATAACGGTTGTGTGCAGCGACTGGTACCCGTTTGCTTTTGGCATTGCAATATAATCTTTAAAACGTCCGTCGAGCGGCTTCCAAAGTCCATGAACAATTCCAACGAGCGTGTAACATTCGGCCGGCGTATTGCACAAAATGCGAAGCGCAAGCAAATCAAAAAGTTCTCCAGCTTCTTTGTTACGCTTTCTCATTTTTTGATAAATTGAATAAAAGTGTTTTGCGCGACTTTGGATTTCAATTTTCATTCCCATTTTATCAGCTGATTTATAAATGCTGTTTACGGCTTTGTCCAGGTAGCTTGAACGTTCGTCTTTTTTTTGAGCAACAATTGCTTTAATCTGCTGAAAAACGGCCGGGTTTGTGTACTTTAAGCTGAGGTCTTCAAATTCGTTTTTTTCAGCTTGCATTCCAAGCCGGTCTGCAAGCGGCGCCCAAATTTCTATAACGGCCGAAGCAATAACGTGCTGATCTGCAGCCGAAAATTTTTTGATATTTCGGATTCTGTCCAGGCGGTCTGCAAGCGTAATCAAAATAATGCGCGCATCATCACACATTGCAAAAAGCATATTTCTGATTGCGTCTGATTGGTGCATTGTTTTTGTGTTTATTGGAAGATTTAAAATCTTATTTACGGTGATTATGATGTTGCAAACATTTGCTCCAAACTGATTTGAAAGTTCTTCGTCACTTACATCAAAATCTTTTATAGAATGAAGAATTGCAGCGACCAACGTTGGACTGTCGAGTTTGCTTTCTGCAAGAATGTTTGCAACTCTAAGCGGGTGAAGATAGTAAGGCTTTCCGCATTCGCGCGTTTTGTCGCCTGCTTTAGTTACAAGGAGAGTCCATGCTTGTGTTACTGCCTGTTTTTCTTCTGGAGAAAGATATTCGTGTTTTGTAAAAAACTCGTCCAGAAGGGCAGCTGGATTTTTGAAGTCAGATTCAAATACTTTTTCGCTGCTCATATTTATATATTAATATTATATTGCATACTTTTAAAAAAAATAACAGATTTTTCTAAAATATTCTTATATTTTTCTATAAATTCAGTTGTTATTTTAGTATATTTAAATATGGAAAAAACTATATGAAACGCTTAATAATTTTTATGGGAGTGGCAGCGACATTGTCTTTTATGTCGTTTGCACAAGATTCGTCGGAAATTGTAAGAAAAATTTCCATAGATGATGCTGTTGTTCTTGCTGCGGAAAATAATATTTCTCTAAAACGGCAAAAGATTACTTTGGATACTTTAGAGCGCCGCAACAAAACTTCGTGGAATGGTATTAGTCCTTCTGTTTCTTTGAATGGAAGGTGGTCAAAATCTCTTGACGGTATTGTTACCGATTACGACGCGCCAGACGGTTATAATTATTCTGTTGGCGCAGATGTAAATCTTTCGCTTACGCCGTCGCTTTATACTTCTATTGTTGATGCAAAAATAAAGTATGAAGCTGGAAAAGTTGCTTATGAAGAGGCTGAACGCCAGGTTGAATTGAGTGTTCGTAAACTTTTTTATAGTTTGCTTTATTCGCAGGAAAGTATAAATCTTCAAAAGCGAAATATGGAAACGGCCCGCTTGCGCTATGAAAATAATCGCGACAAGTATAATCGCGGCCAGCTTTCTGAGCTTGATTTATTGCAGTCGCAGTACAGTTATGAAAGTCAGCGGCCGGCAATTGAATCAGCGGAAATTTCTTATCAAAATAGTCTTGCATCGTTTAAGCAGACTTTAGGAATTCCTCAGAATGAAAAAATTGAACTTGAAGGTGCTTTGGAAGCAAATCTTCCAACAGCTGAATTAAAAATTGGCAAAACAGTAGATGATTTATTTTCTATAAAAAAACTTAAAGCCGGAATTGTGCAGCAAAAGAATTCGCTTTTGTCTACGCGTTTTTCTGCTTATGCGCCAAGCATAACAGCGTCTTATGCGTATTCGCTTGCAGGAAGTAATGAAACAAAAGATTTAAAATCACATAAAGAAACCCAGTCTATATCTTTGGGGGTTAGAATTCCTTTAGACGGTATGCTTCCCTGGTCAACAGGCGCTTTAAGTGTTGCAAATCAAAAATCAAACTTAAAAGATTTGGAACTTCAGTTGGAAAATGAGCGAACAACTTTGGAGTTGAATCTTCAAAACAGCATAAAAAACATTGAACTTAAGCAAAATCAAATGCAGCTTTTAAATCGAAATGTTGAAATTGCACAAAAAACTTATGATATGACACTTGCAGCTTATAATCACGGTTCGCGCGATTTGTTGACATTGCAGAATGCTTCTGATGCACTTATGAAAGCAAAATTAGACAGACAGTCTCACATTTATAATTTAATTTGCGCAATTTTTGATTTGGAAAATACACTTGGGCTTCCTTTTGGAAGTCTTGGAAAAGAATAGAGGTTTATTATGAGCAAAGAAAAGAAATCAGAAAATTCTTATGTAAGAGATTATGATGAAGACAAAAAAGAATTTTCAAAAACTCCAATTATTGTTATTGGCCTTATTGTGCTTACAGCAATTTTAGTTTTTGCAATTATAAAAATCTCAGATGCAAAACAAAAATCAGCGGCTGGAAATTTTGGCGGTGGTAGAGCGGCTGCAAAAACGGCAACCGCTGTAAGAACTGTTGTTGCAAAAAATCAAACAATTACAGATTTTGTATTTACAAACGGCGAAATTGAAACTCAAAAATCAATAGAAGTTTTTCCTTCGATTGGTGGAAAAGTTGTAGAAATGAAAGTTTCGCTTGGATCTGCGGTAAAGCAGGGCGATGTAATTGCTTATATAGATCCTTCTGAACCGGGAAGTTATTATGCAAAAAGCCCGGTTACAGCTCCAATTGACGGAAGTATAATTACTTCTCCTGTGAAAATCGGGCAGAAAGTTAATGCAAATTCTGTAATCACAAAAATTGGCGATATAAATAATCTTCAAATTACAGCAAAAGTGCCGGAACGTTATGTTGCAGACATTGCTCTTGGTCAAAAAGCAGAAATTACACTTCAGGCATATGGCGAAGAAAAGTTTATTGCTTCAGTTGTTAGAATTTCTCCGGTTGTTGATCCTTCAACCCGAACTAAAGAAATCATTTTGAATTTTGATAAACATTACGACAAAGTAAATGCCGGAATGTTTGCGCGCGTAAAACTTTTTACTGTTGATTTTGGCGGTTATCCGATTATTCAGCAGGACGCTTTTGTTGAAAATGGCGATGAATATTATTTGTTCATTGTAAAAAATGACAGTACGGTTGAAAAACGCAAGGTAACTCTTGGCAAAAATGTAGACGGCTATTATCAGGTAAAAGACGGAATAAAAACTGGTGAAGTTGTAGTAGTAGAAGGAATGCTTTCGCTTTATGAAAACGCAAAAGTTCGTGATATTAGTGGAAATGTTGAATATGTAGAAGAGGCGCCGCAAGCTCCTGAATCAAAAGGTGGCGCAAAGCCAGAAAAGAAACCGGAGGATAAAAAATAATGAGTTTAAGCAGAAGATCTCTTGAACATCCGGTTTTGATTCTTATTGTTTTTGCGCTGCTTGCAATGCTTGGACTTTTTACTTTGAGCAAATTGTCTACGGCGCTTTTGCCAGATGTTGAATCTCCAACACTTTGGATAACAACTTCATATCCAAATGCAGATCCGGAAACGGTTGAAAAAACTGTTACTAAAATTATTGAAAGTACGGTTGTTAGTATAAAAGGCTTAAAAAGTCTTTCTTCAACTTCGAGCGAAGGTTCTTCGAATGTGCAGCTTGAATTTGAGTTTGGAACCGATCTTGATGAAGTTAAAAATGATATTCGCGATAAACTGGATCGTGTAAAAAGAAGCCTTCCAGATAATGCTTCAACTCCAATGATTGCCCGATACGCGTTTGATTCTAGCGAAGTAATGGAAATTTTGATTCGCGGAAATCGTTCGGTAGATGATTTAAAATCAATTGCCGAAAGTAATATTGTTGGAATTTTGGAACAGGCCGACGGAGTTGGTGAAGCAACTGTAAATGGTGGCCGAACAGCGCAGGTAAATGTTCGCCTTGATCAAAATCGTATGACAGCCTATGGCTTTACAGTTCCAGTAGTAACAAGCGCTCTTTCAAAACAAAACCTTGAGCTTGGTGGCGGAAAGGTTCAGGAAGGACACAAAAACTATATTGTTCGTACAACAGGTGAATATACAAGTCTTGAAGAAATCAACGATACTGTAATTTCTACGATTAATGGCTACAGCATTCGTTTGCGTGATATCGGTGAAGCGACAATCGGTTTTGGCGATGTTACTCAGGAATCTTTTATAAATGGCGAAAAAGGCGTTTATTTAAGTGTTGTAAAACAGTCTGGAGCAAATGCCGTAACCGTTGCTGATAATTTGTACAAAAAAATCGAGCAGGCAAAAAATAATCTTCCGCCGGATATTGAGCTGGAAATTATTTGGGATACTACAGAAATAATCAGAGAAACAATCAATGCTTTGATTTCTTCTGCATGGCAAGGCCTTTTGCTTGCTGTAATAATTTTGTTTGTCTTTTTGCAGAATATAAAATCTACGCTGATTATTTCTATTTCAATTCCGCTTTCAATTATAATTACACTTTTTGCAATGACAATGTTCAATCTTACCTTGAATATGATGACCATGACCGGTTTGATTCTTGGTGTTGGAATGATTGTTGATGCGTCAATTGTTATGATTGATAATATTTACGCATACAGGCAACGAGGCGCTAAGCCAAAAACTTCTGCAATTCTTGGTTCGCAGGAAATGCTTATGTCTGTAACTTCTGGAAACCTTACAACAATTTGTGTATTTGCGCCATTTATCTTCTTTATTAAAGAGTTTGGAAGTAGTGGCCAGTATTTTAAGGATTCCATTTTTACCATTGTAATTTCGTTGCTTTCTTCGCTGCTTGTTGCGATATTCCTTGTTCCAGTTCTTGCAGGAAAATTTTTGCCACTTTCAAACAGAAAAGAAAAACCTGTTAGAAATCCTGTGCTAAAAAAGTTGTATGGTGCTTTTGAAAATGCAATTCAGTTTTTTACTCGATTGTACGCAAGACTTTTGAATAAGGCTTTTAAATACCGGCTTGTAACAATAGTTGCGGCAATTTGTCTGTTAATCATTTCTATTTCTTTTGTAAAAGGAATGCAGCTTACAAATATGCCTGCAGGCCGTGATGATCAGGTTACGCTAAATATCAATATGGCAACTGCAACACCTTTTGAAGAAACAAAAGAAGTTGTAATGGCACTTGAAGCTTATGTAAAAGAAGAATGTAAAGGAATAAAAACAATTACAACTTCAATTGGCGGCCGAAATACAAACAGAGGTTCAATTTCAATTGCGTTGCCAGAAACTTCAAAACAAATTGATTCAGCAGAAGTAATGCAAAACAAATTACGAAAGCATTTTGCTGAATTCCCAAGCGCAAGACTTTCTTTTAGTTCAGGTTTTCGAGGCGGTTGGGGCGGAAAAAGCAGCGTTGATATTGTTATTCGTTCTGATGATTTGGACGCGGCTCTTGATACAGCGGAAGATATTCGCGATGTTATTTCTGCAAATAAGAAAATCAGCGAACCTTCTGTTAGTATGGACAAAGGACTTCCACAAGTTGAAATTGAAATTGACCGCGAACGTGCTTATTCAATGGGGGTTGATATTGCAACAGTTGCGCGTGAAATCAATTATGCTATAAATGGTTCTACAGCTTGTACTTATAAAAGTAACGGAAAAAATTACAATGTTGTAGTTGCATATCGTCCAGAAGACAGAAAAACAATAAACGATTTGGAATCAATATATGTTCGTGGAAACGGCGGAATGGTTAGCGTTGCAAATTTTGCTTCAATCAAAAAAGGACTTGGCCCAGTTTCTATCAGACATGAAGACCAAAAACGAATAATTCATATTACAGCGAATAATCTTACAAAAGAAAATGACAATGTAATAGAAGATGAAATCAAAGAAATGGTTCAATCGAATTTGATTATTCCAGATTCAGTTGTTGTAAGTTACGAAGGTGCCTGGAAAGAAACAAAAGATGAATATGGAATTTATATCAAAATTGCAATAATGGCGATTTTAATGGTATTTGGCGTAATGGCTGCAACTTATGAGTCATTCAAAGCCCCATTTATAAATCTTGCGACAATGCCATTTATTATAATTGGTGTAATTTTGATACATAAAATAATTGGCGAATCGCTTTCGACTATGACAGCCGTTGGCGTTATTATGCTGATTGGAATAGTTGTAAACAACGGAATTATTCTTGTAGATTATACAAATATTCTTGTAGGTCGCGGAGTTGAATTGAAAGAGGCTTGCCTTGAAGCTGGAAAAAGTAGATTCCGCCCGGTTTTGATGACAACGCTCACAACAATTCTTGGTATGCTTCCAATGTGTTTTACTTCATCTGGCCAGGTTAGTATGGTTCGACCGATTGCAATTGCAGTTGTTGGAGGTTTGATTTCAAGTACCTTTGTTACACTTTTGATAATTCCGATTCTTTATAGTCTGGTTATGAAAAAGCGTAAAGTTAGACGTTCAAAAATTAAGGTTCAATATGTTGAAAATAAGGAGGAACTTAATGGCTGATATATATCGTGCAGAAGTTATTTCAAATCAGTCTGTTCAAGAAGATATAATAGAATTGCTTGAGCAGGAGATTCCTTCGCTACAGTACACCGTTATACCTGAAATAAATGGTCGCGGCGGCCGCACCAAAAAACTTGGCGATACCGTTTGGCCGGAAATGAACTTTGTGCTTTTTACCTATCTTGATAAAAAAACAGCGTTGAAAATGAAGGCTGTAATAGATGCGGTAATTAAGAAATTTCCGAACGAAGGAATTAGTTTGTTTTTTACAAAGGCAGAAACGTTTTAGTTTAATTCAACTACGCGAAGTTGACCTTCTAAATCTTTATGAATAAGTGATTTATAGCCGCAGCGCTCTCCGAGCGCTGCGGCTTTTTTTGCGTTGTATTCGCCGGTTTCCATAAGAATCGTGCCAAGCGGAGAAAGGTGTTCGCGGCTTTGCGACAAAAGATTTCGTATAATTTCAAGGCCGTCGTTTTTTGCAGCGCCTTCTAAAGAAAATGCGCGTTCGCCAGAAATTGTAATATCACCATCTAAAGCAAGTCGCGGCTCACTTCGTCCGTCTTTTAAAAGTTCATCAACCAAGGTATGCGGAATGTACGGCGGATTAGTAAGAATAATGTCAAAACGGTGCGCAATATTTTCAAAAAGATTCGTGCGAACAAAACTTACGCGCGAAAGCACGAGTTCTCCAAGATTTCCGAGCAGCGCATTTGCATTTTTTCGAGCTATTTCAAGCGCCGGCTCCGAAATATCCGCAAGCGTAAATTTCGGAAGCTCTTCGGCCGGCACGCGTTCATCTTCAATAAGCGTTTTAATAACACTAAGTGCAATGCAGCCGCTTCCGGTGCACATATCGCAAACCGTTAGCAGCGCGCCGTGTCTTGATTGAATTTTTTCTAAAATAACATCAATAGCGCGTTCAACAAGAATTTCTGTGTCTGGCTTTGGAATCAAAACATCTGGCGTAACAAAAAAATCATAACCATAAAATTCTTTGTGGCCAGTTATGTACGCAACCGGAAGACCTTTTGCACGTTTTTCAACAGCGATTTTGAGTTCTTCAAGTTTTTGAGAATCAATTTCATAATTATTATGAAGAAGCTGCTGCGTTTTTGTAAGTTTGAGATAAAATTCCAAAAAAACTTCTGCGTCAAGTTTTGGGCTTTGGGAGTTTGTAAGATTTTTTACAGCAAAAGCCTTAAATTCCTGAATGGTCAAATTAAATCTCCTGCTCAAAGGTCACATTTTGGCCGCTTTGAACGGCAAAATCATTTAACCAATGTTTTATGCAGATTTGCCATTCATCGCAAAAGCGACTTTCGAGCAAAGTTCGGTCGTACATATAAAAAAAGTGTTCAAGAATTTCGTTGCGAACTTGCGGGTCAATTTCCGGCGAGTTTACAAAAAGACTTTCAATAAAGTCAGTTGCGTCTTGCGCGGTAAAAAATGATTTATTCATTGTTGTTGAAAGCATATAAAGTGCAAGCGGAACGCAATTTACGCTGTGCTGTTTTACAAACAAAACGCTTTCTACAATTTTAATAGCTTGAGTTTTTATTTCTGCAAGATATTCCTGCGCTTCATCGTTATCAAAAATGCCAAGCATAAAACATTGTTTGAACCACGCGTAAGTTCCGGCAGAAATTGCAACATGAATACTTGGCGCGCAAAGTAAATGCGGGTCGAAAAAATGAATTGTTCGGAATTTGCGGGTTTTATAGTATTTTGGCCGCGTTGTAGTTGTCATACAATAACGGAAAATTGTTGCGGCGTTGCTGTAAATTTTTGAAAGAAACTTTAAATACAAACAAAGATAAGGCGCCGCTTTAAAATAGCCAAGCCGATTTTTTAGCATATCCATTGGCTTTAGAAAAAAACTTACAAAGCTAAGATAATTTTTTACCTGCTCAGGCTCAAAAGGAATTTTATCATCAATATCAGTTTCAATATTAATTACAAGCCGTTTTGTAAAATGAAATTTTTGATTCAATTGCAAAAAAAAGAAATCTTTTATAACGGTGAAAATAAATTTCCAGGCGTAACGTGCGGTGCACGGTCTTGTTGTGAGGAAAAAAATCGGCTTCACGCTCGAATAATTTTGTATTTTTTTTATTTGTTTCAAAGTTGAGCCTCTTCGTGAAGCGAATCAAGCCGTGTAAGCCGAGCTTTATCCGGTTCAATGCAAAGATTTTTTTCTTGAGTTGGTAAAACAAGACCTTTTGGACCGTTTTTTGCACGGCGAAGATATTTTACATGCGTGTAATAAAGATCTGTTTTTCCGGCATTTCGTGCTTTTGAATAATAAACTGCAAGATTCGCTGCATCAAGCAGAATATCAAGCGGAACTGTTTTACCTTTGCGGGCTTTTATAAAAACGTAGCCGCCGGGAAAGTCGCGCACATGAAGCCAAAGGTCTTCGCCGCGAACATGGTGGCGTAAAAGCTCGTCGTTTTCGTTGGCATCACGGCCTACAAGAATATACCAGCCATTTACTGTGTAATCAAGACCAGGATGATTTTTTTTCTGCTGCTGCTTTGGTGTGGAATCGCGGCGCAAAAGCTGTTCGATTTTAACCGGATTTGTTTCGCGCTTAATTTCCTCATAAAGCGAATCAAGTTTTTGAATCTGCTTTTGAAGAATTTCAATATCGTGTTTGAGTTCTTCGGTTCCAGAAACTGATTTTTTGTATTTTTTATAATATTCGGCAGCATTTTCCTGCGCAGATTTTTTCGGGTCGATTAAAAGGCGAACGGTTTTGCCTGTTTCATAATCTTCGCATTCTAAAAAGTTGCTATTGCTATCAATTAAATAGCCGTAAGAAAGAATCAGGTCGCCTTGATGTTTTAGCTGGCCGGCATTCTTAAAAGATTCTTGTTTGTCTAAAAGATTTTTGAGAGCCGCTTCTTTTTTTGAGCGCGCAGAGTTGTACCATTTTTCAGCTTTTTCGAGAAGAGCTTCGCGCGAAAGAGTTTCAGAATGTTCTGAATACCAAAAATCAATGTATGCGTTAAAGCTTTGAAATTCTGAATCAGAAAAATCGCGAATTGGAAAACGCGCAGCCGCTTGGCTCAGTTTTGTTTCATCAACTGCAGGCGGAATAAAAGTTTCATCTTTTACTTCGTAACGCTCAGGGCGGCGGAACATACTGTCTAAAACAAGATCATTTTTATCGCACAAAATTACATTTGCCGCGTTATTCCAAAGTCTTATGTAAAGGTTAAATTGTTCGCTGTCGCTGTGCGAAAGTTCCATTTTGATTACGCGTTCAAGCCCAATTTGTTCGGCCGAATTTATGCGGCAACCTTTGATTCTTGAGCGCAAGAATTCCATAAATCGAAGAGGCGTTTCATTTTTAGTAATTTTTCGCCGGGTTTCATTGATACGAACGGAATTTTGAGCTGTGCAAATTAATACAGTTTTTGCAGTTCCTTCTTTATATGTATAAAACGCAAGCGTATCATAACCAGGCTGAATAATATCCTGAATAAAAGCACCGCGAAGGTTCAGCTCATTCAGAATAAGATTTATTTCGTTACAATTAAGAGACATTACCTATTAAAAACCTATGATAATTTTATCACAAATTTGCGGAATAAAAAAGATATTCTAAAAAAGAAATTACCAGCGTTTTTCGAGTGCAATTCTTGTGCTTGTGCAAAATCCTATAATGGCGAGAATGCTCATAAAACATTTTTCAAAAATTGTTCCTAAAAATTGTTGAATAATTCCCAAAAATGAAAAAGGCAACATTGCAATCAAAATAACAGAAAGAAAAATGCCCCAAAATTTGTTGAATTTTATAGGAATTATTCCGCTTGCAATGAAAGTAATCAAAATGCTGATAATCATAACGACAATGGAACTTGTAGCAATGCGGCAGGCTTCGTCAAAAGAATCTGTGCGGCCGCCGTTTACCCAGTGGAAAGGAATTATTCCCAAAATCACAAGAATATGCACAATTATGTTAATTGTACAAATTATGATATTTATGATTCCAGCTTTCTTTAAATCAAATTTCCGAATCCAGTTTAACATTTTTTTCCTCTCTTTTATTTTTTAGCTGTTTTTGCTGAAGTTTTTTTTGCGGCTTCCGTTTTTGTTGCCTGTTGCGATTTGCGTTTTTGCGCTTTTTGTGATTTTGAATCTGCCGTTTGCTTTTTGCTTGCCGACTTTTTTGATTTTTCGCTTTTTGGCGCAAATTCTTTGAGCAAAAGTTCGCATTTGTATGCGGCTTTTAGTTTTGCGGCGCAAATTGTTTTATAAAGTTTGAATACTTCTGCAAGTTTTGCTTCTTTTGAGTTTAGAGCCAAAAGCAAAATTGCGTAAGCTAAACTTTCGTCGAGCATTTCTTTATTGAACCACCAGGTATTATCAAAATTGTTGATTCCGCTAAGGCGGCCTGCGTGTTTGCTGTGAACCAAAAGCTCGGTGATTTTTGCCGCAGCCTTTTTAGCGTCTTTTGAAAGCAAAGCGTTGTCTGAAGCGGCAGCAAGAATAAAGATTTTTGTAAAAAGTTCGCGTTCGCTTTTTTCGATTAGCTTTGCGTTTATTAGATATTCGTTGAATTTGCGGCCGAAGTTCCATTTTTCGGCAAAGCCGGATTCTGCAAAATCTGCGGCAAAAGCCCAGCTTAAAAGTGCGTTTGTAAGTTCGGGTTTTTCTTGAGCAAGCAACTGTGTGAACTTTGGAACGTCTGTCGCGCGGGCGAGGGCTTTTTGAAGGTCGGCCGGCTTTTTGAGCGGCGCGGCGCTAAAGATTTTTGCAAGAAGTTTTATGCGATTTACAAATAATTTGTAAGAGGTTTCTGAAAGTTTTGCAAAATCATTTGCTTCTGTTTTTTTAGCTTTTGTTTGCGATTTTTCAAGAGAATTTAATGAATCTTGTTTTTTTGTTGCAGCAAGTGAATAGAACTCAAGAGCATCATTTTTGCATTCAGAAAGAATTTTAGAAACTTTGGAAGTTTCAGGCTTTTTTGCAAAAAGTTCTGTCAGCGGAATAAATGCTTTTTCTGCAAATTTTGCAAGAGCTTCATATAAATCTTTATAAATAATTTCCTGCCATGCAGTTTCAATATCTTCGCAGCCTTTGCCGTTGAGTGTTTCGCACAAAATGCGGTAGCGGCCGTCTGCTTCATCACTAACCTGGTGAACGTTTATGTAAACCTGGTATTCAAAGCCGTTAAGCATTACAAAAAGGCCTTTTTCGCAGATTTCGCGGCTCTTTCTAATGTACCAAAGGCGGCTTTTGTGTTCCTGGAAAATGCAGTATTTATCATCTTCGGCAGTAAGATTCAAGCCTTCAGAAATACTGCGGCTTTTTAGAACAACTTCGTCTCCATTTCCGGTTTTTACAGCATAAGGATCTGATTGTTTAATCCAGCCGGCAGCGCGTTCATACTTATTATTATAGAAGACAATAGCACGCTCGTTGCCACAACCATTTGAATAAGCAAATACGTTTTCGTTTACATGGCCGTTTTCCCATAAATCATAAAGCAAAAAGTTTTCTACGCCCGAAAAAAGATATCGTTTTTTCATGAGCGGGAAAATGTCGTGCCAATGACGGTCTACAAGCCATTGATTAGGCTGTTCATTTTTGTAAGCCTTAGTGTATTCCATTCCGTATTTTTCAGTAAAGCCTTCAATCTGCCCGTGTCCAAACATTGGAAGTCCCGGCATTGTAATCATCAAAGTGCAAACGCCAAAATATTTATCACCGTCGCCAAACTGGGCAATTGCAGTTTCTTCGTCCGGGTTGTTCATAAAGTTTACATAACGTTTAAGAACCTGCGGGTCGAACGTGATAGTATTTTTGATTGTTTCGCGGTACTTTTGATTTTCTTCTTTTTTGAGCATATTCATAAAGGCCGAGTTGTAAACGCGATGCATACCAAGCGTTCGTACAAAGTAGCCTTCCATCATCCAAAAGGCTTCGGCCAGTAAAAGAGTGTCCGGGCATTCCTGTGCAACTCGGTCTACAACTTCGCGCCAAAATTCGTTTGGAATTGCGTCGTTAAATTGTTGTGTGCTTAAACCAGTTTCGCTTCGGGTTGCAATATCTCCACCGTGACCTGGTTCCGGGTACCAAAGGCGGCGAATTGATTTTTTTGCAAGAACCATTGCTGCGTCAAAACGAATAATCGGGAAGTTGTGAGCAACGTGTAAAATTTCTTGCATAACAGCTTCGCGTGCCTGCGGATTTAGAAAATCAATTTGGGCAGTATCGTTCCAGGGTAAGCCGGTTCCGTCGTTTCCGTGATAAATGTAGCGCGTATCGCCAGTTTGATTATCAACACGCTTAAAAACTACAGCGCAGTCATTCTTGCTGTAATAGTGATCTTCCAAAAAAAGTGAAACGCGGCCGTCTTGCGAAAGATTTTCGCCATTAAAAGAGTAGTGCGGAAATGGACAGTCGCGGCGCTGAATAAACAAATCCGGGCGATTTATAACCCAGTCGCCGTCCATTCCCGTGTGGTTAGGAACCATATCAGAAGCAAGCCGAATGCCTCGCTGCCAGCAGCGGTCGCGCAGGTTTGAAAGAGCGTCCCAGCCGCCGATATTTTGTGCAATATTATAATCAAAAAGAGAGTAGGCAGAAGCTGCGGCTTCGGGATTTCCGCAAATCTGTTTGATGCGGCGGCTTGCTTTTGAGCGTTCCCAAAGGCCAATTAGCCAAAGGCCGGTAAAACCTTCGTCGCGCAGGCGGTCAAGTTCTGCGTCTGGAATTTGGTCTAGCCTTGTGATTGCGTAGCCGTATTGTTTAGAAAGCTGATCTAGCCACACTAAAACAGTTTTAGCAATCAAAATAACATTTGGCATCCATTCGCTGTCGGCAGAAAAACGCTCGTATTCGTTCATCAGATTTTCAAAAGAATACGGCGCCATATCTGGAAGTCCGCCGCCAAAGCCTTGCCAGCTTGCTTTTTCTTCTTCGGAAAGAGTGTCGAGGCCGGCAAGAATGCGCTTGAGCCAGTCGCCCAAAAATTCGTCCCAATATTTTTGAATATATTCAAGTTGCCCGCGCAAACTTTCAGGCGCAAAAGTCTGAGGTTCGCGGAGAAGTGTAATCAAATCATGATTAAAAGGACCAAAAGTTGGCTGCGAACTTGCGTATTTTTGAATAGATTTCCAGGTTTTAGCGTACAAAGGATTTTTTGCAAGTTCCTTGTCTGAAAACATAATCATAAAAGGTTTAAAGGCCTTGTTTTCATTAGCAAGATGAAGAAGAATCAGTTCTTCGAGCGTTTGTTCGCGGTTTGAGCGCTTTTGTTTTGTTCCAATATCAAAAGTAGTTTGCGAAAGATATTCTTGTGGGCGGATTTTTTCTTTATAAACTTCAACCGGCGGAAATTCCTTCATAAAAGCAAGAAGAAGCTCGTCGATTTGATTTTGGCCAAATTCCTTATCGAGTTCCGCCAAAAGCTCCCGCCCAAAGCCCAAAACTTTGTCGCGGCGGTACAACATACACACATAATGCAGAATCTCATCAATCAGCCCCATGGCGTTGAGCTGGCCGGCAGAAAGTTTTTTGTCTTCCTGCTTGCGCATTTCAAAAACGTTATTAATCAAAAGCTGGAAGTTGCGCACGTTTTTCATATTTGCAAAAACAACATTACCGCTCGACGCAAAAAGCCCGCCGTCAAAATTGCACAAATCGCGAATTTTGCGGCTTATGTGAAATTCGTTATGTGAAACTTTCATTTTTTTATACCTTTCATTTTATTTATTAATTCATTATTTTCGATTAAAGCTTCCAGCGTGCATGGCAGCCTGTAAGTCCAGTTAAATTCGTTTACCGTGCCAGGAATGTTGATTCTTTCGTTGCGCGCGTCGTTTAGCCAAAGCGTTTTGTCCATATACAAAAAGTCTTGAAGCGGCGGAATAAACCATTGGCTTTTTGCAGTTGCAGAAGCGTTCAAAATTGCTTTTGCAATTTCCGGCGAAAAATCAGCTTGAGCAATTTGCAAAACTGCGTTTTGAGTGTTTTCTGCATTTTCAGATTTTTCGTTGTTTGTAAAAAAGTTTAGATTTGCAGAAACAAAGGCTTTTACACTTTCTTTTTCGTCGTTCCACCATTGGCGCAAAGTTGAAGAATCGTGAACAGATGTAGTTACAACAGAAAGCGGCGTGTATTCTCTAAAAGGAATAAATGGCTGACCGCTTTCGCTCCATTTTCTGCACCAGCGCACAACGCGCAAGCCCAAAATATTGTGCGCTTCCATAGTTTTTGGAACACATTCAATGTTTACTCCCAAATCTTCGCCGCAAGGAATCATTTTTACAGCGCTTGTGATTGCAGAAAATATTTCGTCGGCCTGTTTTTTCCAAAGTTTTTCGTTTTTAGAATTCAGTTCATCAAAACAGGCAGAAAGAGCAGCTTTTTCATTTTGATTTAAAGTTTGCCATGCAGTTGAACTTCCAAAAGTCCACATAGGAACAAACTTGTTCTTTGCGATTTCCAAAAGCGTGCGGTTGCTCCAGTAATCAATCAAAACCTTTTTTACGCGCGGAATTGCTTCCGAAGCACAAAGTTCGCAAAGGTCTGCATTTTCAATCATTTTTGAGCCTAAAACAGCAGGCGCAAATCGCCAGAGTTCTTCGCCGTCAATTTTGTTGCAGAAAATTGCAAGAATTTGATGTGCTTTGTCGTGATTCCAGGTAATATCTTCAATTGCGCTTGTTGGAATGTGAGGCTGGCTTAACCAGCGGATTCTTTCATCATCAAAACCAAGTTCGTAAAGTTCAGATTTTTTGATAAAAGCGTAAGGCTCCGTGTGGCCGTTTAACGCATTCAAATCAGCTTCGGGAATTGCCCAAATGCGGAAAAAGCCCAAAATATGATCAAGTCTGTAAGCGTCGTAATATTTTGCAGCATTCGTGAGACGTTCTTTCCACCAGCGATAATCATCGTCTTTAAGATTCTGCCAGTTGTAAGTTGGAAAACCCCAGTTTTGGCCGGTAAGATTATCACCGTCGGCAGGAGAGCCCGCTCGCAAATCCTGATTAAAAACTTCGGGACACGCCCAAGCGTCTGCGGAATCTTCGTTCATTAAAATTGGCATATCGCCTTTAAGCAAAAGCCCTTGCGCGTGAACGTATTCAACTGCGTCTCTAAACTGAGAATCTGCAATCATCTGAAGCCAGGCATAAAAAAGATGTTCTTTCTTAAACGCTTTTTTGTTCCAAAGCGCTGCAATTTCTTCTTTAGTTTTGTGGCGGTCAGATTCAAGCCAGGTTTTCCAAGAAGCCTGCATATAATTCCATTTTAGATTTTTGTAAACCGAATATTCGCGAACCCAAGTGTTTGACTTAATCCATTTAGAAAGCACTTCGCCAGATTCGCCAGTTTTTCCAATTTCCGTTTCATCATAAATGCGTTTGAGCAGCTGAATCTTTGTACTCAAAATAGAATCATAATCATAGCGCGGGCAATATTGATTTGCCGCAATAAACGCGTCGTACGACATTTTGAATTTTGGATCATTTTGGCAAAGCTCGCTAAAACCTTCAACTTCGCTAATTCTAATATAAATCGGGTTAAGCGCAAAAGCCGAAAGCCCAGAGTAAGGCGAACTTTGTGTTCCCGTGTCATTTACCGGAAGCAGCTGAATTATCGAAAGTCCAGCCGCCTTGCAAAAATCCGCAAAAATCTTAAGGTCGGGAAACTCGCCAATTACAGGATTATCTTTTGTATATAAAGCGCCAAGCGGAACCGCCGTGCCAATCAATTCTTTTTTCATAGCGCTAATATTATAACACGGAAATCAAAATTTTTATTAGAAAATAATCATAAAATCAAAAAAGATTTTTCCTAACAATGCCAAAGCGGAGTGGCGAGCTTGTTGCTGAATGGTTGGGCGCGGGTAAAGTCTGGGAGCCAGCTTGTGTCGTTGGAAAGTTCCTGGTAAAAAAGATATTCAAAATCGTAGGCTTCAATAAGGTCTTGAATGTCGGAATCTTCCTGAGCGGTAACAAGCCGGTTTTCGAGGTTTGAAAGGGCGAGCTTTCGGGCTTTTAGAGCGGCGGAAGATTCGTTAAAGTTTACGGGCGTGTATTGATTCATTAAAGAAATAATTGCGCGGCCGTCGGCATTTTCTTTTAGCCAGGAAAGAACTGCGGCAGTTTGTTCAAAATGGCCTGGCATAAAAAGGTGGCGAACAATTACGCCGGAAAGCATTTTGTCGCGCGGTTGGCCAGGCTCTGCCCATTCGGCAGGCTTTGCATTTGGCGGTTCTGGAATTGAATCAATTTTTAGCGGATTATTTTGAATCATCCAGCTGATTGCAGCAGTTGCGGCTTGCGGGTAAGAGGGCGCTGCAAACAAAGATTTAGAAAGCTCGCTATCAAGCGTTTTCAAATCAGGAAGCCAGATAGTAACAAAGCCTTTTAAAAGTTCGAGCATTTCTACAGTTTCAAAAGCCGAAGAATTCCAGCAAAAAGGAATTTTTACTCCAGCGTCGCGAGCAGCGCGCAAATATTCTGCAATTTTTGGAATATGATGACTTCCGGTTACAAGATTAATATTTTCGGCGCCGGCAGCTTCAAGGCGAAGACAAATATCAACAAATTCTGCTTTGTCGACTGTGCGGCCAAGCCCATTTTGACTAATTTGATAATTCTGGCAAAAGGCACAGCGGAGTGTACAGCCAGTAAAAAAAATCGTGCCGCTTCCGCCAAAAACAGTAACAAGCGGCTCTTCTCCAAAGTGCAGGCCGGCAAAAGCGATTCTAAGATCGGCGCTTTCGCGGCAAAAGCCGGTTGTGGAAAAACGGTTGATTTTGCACGCGCGTGGACATTGGCAGCAGTTTTCGTAAAGTTCGTCTGAATTATTTATCATTAATATGCGCCTTTGCTTACAAGAATTTTCATTAAATCCTGAAGTACATCAACGTCTAAATCTTCAGCTTCAAAATTTACAAGGCGGCCTAATTCGTTCCAGTCTTTATCAGAAATAAGTTCCTGATATTCGTCGCTGCTTTCAAGAAACGCAAGAAAAGCTGCAAGCCGGTTTTGATTTTCCGAGCTTGGCTCATTTGCAAGATTTTCAGAACGGTAAATATATTCATTTTCCCAATATTCAAAAACAGAATCAGAAAGTTCTCCAACAGCAAACGCATTGCGTTCAAAAAGGCGGCGCAAATCATTTTTTACACGATTATAATCAGATTTTCCGCTGTTATTCTGGCGGTCATGCTTTAAAGATTTCTGAACATCAGAAAGAAATTTATTAATATCAGTCATACAAAGAGTATGGCAATTTCAGGAATTTTATGCAACAGTTTTTTTTAACCTAGAATCTAAAATCCAATATTGTTATACTCTTTTTTATGTTCAGCGATACTCATTTTCATTTTAATAATATTTGTAATTGTGGCGTAAATGGCGTGGAAATGCTTTCGGCACTTGCTGCGCGAAATACTTTTTTTGCACTTGATATTGGAACAAAGGCCGGCGATCTTAGCGAGCGTGAGTCTAGTGTGGAAAAAATAATTGCACAAATTTCTGATTCAAAACTTGCCGGTAAAGCCAGAGATTTTATGTACTTTTCTGCGGGAATTTGGCCGGATATTCAGGCAATTTCTGATAGAGAAAATCAGATGAAAATTTTGCGCGCTTCAATTGAACAGGCCGAAAAAAGTTCTGATCAAGATACATTAAATAGAAAAATTATTGCAATTGGCGAATGCGGAATTGATCATCATTGGAATCCAAGCGGAGTTGACGGGCGTTGTGAATCAGATTTTGATACAGCAACTTACAATGGCGAGAGGGAACTTTTTGAAGCGCAGCTGGAGCTTGCCCGCGAAAAAAAACTGCCGGTAATAATTCATAGCCGAGACGGTTTTGAAGATACTTTGGAATGCCTTAAAAATGTTGGTTATGATAATGGAATTGTTCATTGTTACAGTTATGGAATAGATGAAGCTCGCGCTTTTTTAGAGCGTGGCTGGTATATTGCTTTTGGCGGCGCCGTAACTTACAACAAAAAAGCAAAACTCGAAGCCGTAAAAGAACTTTTGCGTTTTGTGCCTGCCGACCGCTTTTTGTGCGAAACAGACGCGCCGTATCTCGCTCCCGTTCCGTTGCGCGGTACAACAAACACACCGGTTAATGTTGAATTAGTTTATAATTTTATTGCCGAAGTTCGCGGTTGCTCGCCAGAAGAACTAAGCAATTTGGTTGATGAAAATATAAAATCACTTTTTAAAATATCAAATTGATTTCTGACTGGGTTAAAGGCCGCCATTGGCCTTGTTTTAGTTCTTTTGGTAATGAAAGGTTTCCAATGGAAATGCGTTTCAGTTCTTTTACTTCGTTGCCAAGTGCGCGGAAAATGCGGCGTACTTCGTGGAATTTTCCTTCGTGAATTGTAATTTGGCAAAGGTTTGTGCTTGTGAAAGTTAGAATCGCCGGCTCACACTCCTGTTCCCCAGCCTTTTTTTCCGCGGGCAACGTCAGGCTTTTTGAGGCGCGCGTTTTGTAGATTTCTTGATTTTCGGGCGAAACTTCGCATTCCAGTTTAGCTACATAAGTTTTTTCAATCCCCGAATCGCGCGCCGCAACCCTGTGAGAAAACATACCGTCAGTTGTAAAAAGCAAAAGCCCGCTCGTTTCCGCGTCTAGCCTCCCGATTGTGTGAAGTCTGTGGCCACGTTTTGCGCCGCGTACAAGAGCCTGCAGTTCCGGCGTCAAAAGCTCGTAAACCGTTTTATGAGAATCAGAAACCGCTGAGCAAACGTAGCCGCAAGGCTTGTTCATTATCAAATAAATATTTTCTTCCATAAAATTAATTTTTTTGCAAAGCGGCCGTATTTCTTTCCCAAAAAACGCCGTTACTATAACCTTGAATTGAATTGTCGGTTTCGGCCATTTTCAAGCGCTTTTCAGCAAGCATACAATATTCTTCGTTCATTTCGATTCCGCAAAAGTGGCGGCCAAGTTTGTTTGCAACAACGCTTGCGGTTCCGCTTCCCAAAAAAGGGTCAAAAATTACATCGCCTGGCTTTGAGCTTGCTAAAATCAGTTTTGCATAAAGTTTTTCAGGTTTTTGAGTTGGGTGATCGGTGTTTTCGGGCATAGACCAAAATGGTACGCTAATATCGTCCCAAAAATTTGAAGGATAAGTAAGCCGGAAATTTCCTTCTGCGCTTTCTTCCCAATCTTTTGGTTTTCCGTTTTGTTTGTATGGAGCAATTACGCGGCGTTTTTGTTTTACAGCTTCAACATCAAAATAATAATCATTTTGATTTTTTACGCCAAACCAAATATCTTCCATTCCGTTTTTCCAGTTCGATTTTGCTCCGCGCCCTTTTTCTCGCTGCCAGGTGATTCGGTTTAGAACGGTGAGTTCTTTTTCCATTATTCGTTGCAGCGCCGAAGTGCATTTCCAGTCGCCACACAAATAAAGGGAACCGTTTGGTTTTAATTTTTTACAAACTTCTGAAAACCACGAATCAAGATAATCATAATAAGCATTTTCCGAGCGTGCAGCAAAAACTGTGCCGTTAAAATCCTTTGTAAGATTATAAGGCGGGTCAATTATGATTAAGTTGGCAAATTCGTTTGGTAAAAGTGGCAGCGCCGAAAGAAGCTCGGCGTTTATTGTGCGGTCTAAAAAATCAAGCTGGCTGGTAGTTTCGTTGATTTTTACCAGCCGGCTTTTTAATTCTTTTTTTTCTGATTCATTAAGTGTAATTGTTCTGTTGCGTCCTGCGCGATTTTTTTCTTCCATAATCTGATACAGATTTTATTTTAGAATAAAGTTCATGTAAACAGGGTTATGGTCAGAATTTTGGAAATCTTTATCAAGAACTTGCACAGAAATTTTTTCGATGTTTGGCGAAATTATAAATCCGTCGATTACAAAATATTGCCAGTTGTGCGCTTTTGCATTTTCGTCGTTGTAAGGCGCTCCGTTTGCTCGGCAAGTTGGTTTTGAATCATCAAAAGCAAACTGCCAGCCTTCGTCAAGCATATCTTCTTCAAGTTTGCCTGGTTTCCAGGTTTCTGGATTTAAAACCGGATATGCTTTTGCACCCGGAAAATTCTGATTAAAATCGCCGCCGGCAATTACATAATTTCCTTTTGCATATTCTGAATCAATAAACTCTTTTAACGCCTTTGTTTGCGCAATTTTTCCTTCGCCGTTATCAAATGCTTCAAGATGAAAATTAGCAAGCACGAGTTCGTTTCCGGTTGGAGTTCCGTCTTCGGTGTAAACTGGAATTCGCTCTGCAAGAATACAGCGTTTTAAGTTTGCAAGCCGAACTGGCCACTTAAAAGGAACTGGAAGCGCGTATCTTTGCGCAGAAGTTGTTTCAAAATCAGAAAAAGTTGCAACGCCACTTTCAACGCGCCCCATTGGCGGAACCGGATACGGAACAAAATTGCATTTGTAATTATATGCAAAAGCTCCGCCAAGTTTTGTTGACTCTTTCAACGCTTCAAACTGATTTATTTTCCAGGTTCGGCTTGATTTTACATCAACTTCCTGAATAAAATATAAATCAGCTGCAGTTTCATCAATTGTTTTTGCAATTCCCTGAAAATAGTTTTCTACAACTTTTTTTGAATCTGGATGAACTTTTTGTCCACCGTCCATAAAAAAATCTTCGTCTTTTCCAAGTCCACAATAACCAATGTTCCAGCTCATAATTGAAAGCTGTTTGTTTTTTTGCAATTTTTGATTTCCACTTGTAAACGGCACATTTTCTATATTTTTAGGTCGATATTCAACAATTGTTAAATAAACAAAAAATAAAATAACGAATAAAATCAAACAAAAAATGGTCGCACCTGGAACTATCCAAAATAAATGTTTTCGTTTCATATAAAAAGTATAACACACAAAAACTGAATTGGTTAAACATATCTTGAACACAATTTGCTGTTTTGCTAAAATTTTTCTATGAAAAAGTTTCTTCCTGTTTTTTTGATTTTGATTTTTTTGACTTCTTGCAAAGCTGCAAAAACAAGCGACAGTTTTAGCGCAATGAATACTTTTATGACTGTTAGCGTTTATGCGCCGTCCAAAAAAGGCAAAGTTTTGTGCAAAAAAATTCATTCCCGCATCGACGAACTTGAAGCGGTGCTTTCAACAACGCTTTTAGAAAGTGATGTGCATAAATTAAACAACAAAAAACAGTTAGATTTTCCTGTAAATAAAGATTTACTTACTTTGCTTGATTTTTCGCGTGAAATTAACAAGCAGACTTTTGGAGCTTTTAATCCGGCTCTTTATCCTGTGATTCGAGAATGGGGGTTTACAACCGGAAATTACAAAATCCCAGATTCATCGTGGCTTGAAACTCTACTTGCAAATACAGATTTTTCTAAAATTATTTTTGATGAAAATAAAGTTTTGCTTGAACCTGGAATGGAACTTGATTTTGGCGCAGTTGGAAAAGGCTATGCTTGCGATCAGGCAATTGAGATTCTAAAATCAAATGGCGTACAATCTGCGCTTTTGTATTTTGGTGGAAATATTCAGACTCTTGGCACAAAACCAGACGGAAGTTTGTGGCGTGTTGGAATCAAAAATCCGTGGAATAACGATTCTGCGGTTTCGCTAAAAGTTGAATCAAAGGCTGTTGTTACCAGCGGCGGTTACGAGCGTTTTTTTGAACTTGACGGTAAGCGTTATATTCACATTTTTGATCCAAAAACCGGGCGGCCAAGTCAGAGCGACTTGGAAAGTGTTACAATTGTTTGCGAAAGCGGAACTTATGCAGATGCTTTGAGCACGGCTCTTTTTGTAATGGGAAAAGAAAAGGCTGTTGAATGGTGGAAAACGCATCAAAATTTTGATTTTGTTTTGCTTACAAAAGAGCGCGCGCTTGTTTATTCCTGCGGGCTTGAAAAAATAATTGAGCCGCTTATTGATTTTAGTTATATTGAGCGCATTGATTTTTAGAAAATTAGAGTTCTTGCACAGCAGAAAGGTTTAGCGCCGCTTTTATTTTTTTGATTATAGAGCCTTGTGTTTTTAGAAAACTATCGCTCATCAGCTTGTAATATTGCAGGCTTTTGCCAAGAAGTGTGTTTTTTCCGGGCTTTAAGCAAACGGCACATTGGCTTAGCGCGCTAACTGTTGAAAGTGTGAGCGCTTTTTGGAGCGCGAGTAAAAGTGCGCCTTTTGTTAGCGAAAGGTTCCATAATTTGCACAAAACTTTTCCGTTTGGGACAAAAGCCGCTGAAATAAAAACGAAAAGCCACAGCGAAAGATGTGGCCAGAAAAATATTTTACGCTTGAACAAAAAGCGTTGTGCTATGAGGCTTACAAGGAGAGCCCCGCCGAGAACTCGGAGGTCTTTTAGAAAAAAAACGCTTGCTGAGAATGCAATAAGAGTTAGCGCAAGCGCAATTTGTGCGGCGGGGCGGGGCTCACTTACTTTCGAGACTTCATCGTTTTGTATTGCGGCGCGCGCTTCGTTATTTTTTAAGAACTCGCTTTCTTTAAGCACCACACAAATTTTTTCGCTAAAAAACGCGGTAATTATTCCGCTTATCGTATTAAAAATCAGCATTGGACCCAGCAGGCTAAAGGTGCCGCTTCCAATGTAAAGCGCGGCAAGTGTTATTTGCACAAAAGCGCTTACCGCCGAACCTGCAATTGAGATTCCATAAAGGCTGATTACTTTCTTTGAAATTATTTTATGTAAAAGCCGCATTACAAGCGCACTTAAAATCGACTGCATTATCGAAATCAAAAAAAATGGAGAAAAAAGTGTGCCGCCCATAAGCGACGCAGCTGTTGCCTTTAAAATCGAAAGAATTAAAAAAGAGCTGAATTTTATATCAAGAGCTAAAAGAATTACTGTGTTTGCAAGCCCGAATCTGAAAAATGGAACAACTCGCGGCAAAATCATTTCTGCATAAGAAAAAAGCAAAGTGAGCGCGCAGCACCAGGCGAGCGCATTTTTTGAAAGCGCTTTATTCTGAAACGGCATCGAATTCTCCCTCTTTTTCTAAAGTTATAATAACGTTGTTCGGAAGGCAAACTAAAGGCGAGTGCCAGCCTTGATTTACGCAGGTTTTGTTTGGGCATGGCGAATCGATAATCCGCACGCGGCCGTTTTTGATTTCAAAAGTAGTAATTCCAATTGCGCCGCCAACTTTGTAGATTCCGTTTTTTTTTGCAGAATATTCGTAACGCTTTCCGTCCGCATTTATCAAAACCGAACTGCCTTTTTGCGAAATATTTTTGATTGTAAAAAAGATTCCAAACCCAATGCTTATAAAAGCAAAAACAAAATCAAGCGGGCGTATTTTTTTCATAATTTGAGTATAGCACAAATAAAGAAAATTGAGGTTAAAAAAAAGTGCGGATACACAAAGAGCGTAACTGCCAATCACTAAAGCTTCTTGCAGTACAACTCAGAGCGTATCCGCACCCTTTTATTTGCAAAACTTGCTGTAATTAATTACTTCAAGTTAATTATGCTCTTATCATACGAACGGTCAAGGCACGCTAACGCTCAAGGCCTTGACTCGTTCGTTTTGCGGGTTTATTAGAATCATAAACCCGCAATAATCAGTTGGTGGAATTATTTAAGATTAATCATTGATTTGTCGTAGTCAGTAGGCTCTTTGTAACCCATTAAGTTCATCAATGTGCTAGGCCAGCTTGAAATTCCAAGACCGCTGTTGAGTTCAAGTTCGTATTCTCCCTTGTACTCTGGGTCGTAAATAATACCTGGAACTGGGTTCAAGCTGTGGCTTGTCTTTGGCTTTGGCTCGCCGTCAGCACCCATAGCAACTGAACCGTCCTTCTTGTGCTCGTACATGTCGTCTGAGTTTCCGTGGTCAGCTGTAAGACAGAGGATACCGCCTGCCTTTTCAATTGCTGCCTTAAGACGACCAAGCTGAAGATCCATACCTTCCATAGAACATACAACAGCGTTGAATACACCAGTGTGTCCAACCATGTCCCCGTTAGGGTAGTTCAAGCGAATGTGGTCATATTTTCCGCTTTCAATAGCTTCGATTACCTTGTCAGTAATTTCAGCACACTTCATCCATGGGCGCTGTTCGAATGGAACAACATCAGATGGAACTTCAATATATGTTTCAAGATTCTTGTCGAATTCACCAGGGCGGTTACCGTTGAAGAAGTAAGTAACGTGACCA
>JAGCVK010000074.1 GCA_017962415.1 Treponema sp.
CGTATTTTGAAATTGGAGATCCTAGTGGACCCATGCAGAATGGAATTACATACATTGTACGACCATGCATACAGCCTGTGTAAAGGCCCTTCATTGTAGCCTTGAGCTCAACAGGATCAATCCAGTGGTTTGTAGGACCAGCATCTTCTTCCTTTTTAGAAGAAATGAAAGTTCTTGATTCAACGCGAGCAACGTCGCTTGGAAGAGAACGGAACAAGAAACAGTTCTCTTTAGCCTTCAAAGGTGTAGCCAAACCAGCGTCTACACACTTTTTCCTAAGGCGGTCATATTCAGCTGCTGAACCGTCAACAACTACAACGTTGTCTGGTTCACACATCTTAACACATTCTTCAACCCATGCTTTAATTCCAGCATGTTTAATGTCAGAAACAGTCATTAAAAACTCCTATAAGCTCTGCGCTCAAGGCAAAGCCATTTTCTGTATATACAAAAAGCCTTAACAAAAGACCCTCGTATACCAATCTATAATTTAATGATTTTTTTATTTTCGTTCAATAGAAGAATTGATAATTCAAAAAAAAGATTAGGGCGTTCCCTGCCGTTCCGCTTCGCTCCACACGTTCGCTCGCGCCGCTCGCTCACTGGCGAGTTTACTTCGTAAACTCGCCGGCAGGTCGCTATGTCCGCCCTTCGCTAACGCTCACCGTCCTCGCTCGCAAGCTCGCTGCGGTCGGCTGCTTCGCAGGGGCTCCCAGCGCTAACGCACCAGAATTCTTTAAAATAAAAAAGGACCAGATAATCCCAAGCACAGCTCTAAGCGCATACCGTTGCTGGATTCCTCCTCTGGCGGGGTTTTGCGATAGACACTTGAAGGGCATCTGATCCGCATAAAATCTACCATAACGTCGCCGAATCTGTCAATAACGTAACAAAAGAATCTTTTTACAAAATAGCTTTCAGCTCAATTTCTTAAAAATCACAATTTACAAATCAAAATTAATCTGCTTCTTTGCAATTTTCAAGAATTCTTTCGAGCAGGCTGTCAAACTGCACAATTTCTTCATCAGAAAACCCCTTGTAAAAAATGTTATTCATAACAGCCGAAACCTTTTGAATATGATTTGCAAATTCTTTTTCTTTTCCCGTAAGAAAAATTAAAGTTGAGCGTTTGTCCGTTTCAGACGGCCGGCGTTCAATGTATCCGTCGCGTTCAAGCCGGTCTATAATTCCCGTTAGTGTAGATTTATCAAGGCTAGTTTTTTCGCAAAGCGTTTTAATTGGAACGCCATTTTTTCCCCACAACGCAAAAATAATTCGGCCGCGCGCGCCTTCTAAATCTGCCATTCCGTTTTCGCGTAAAATTTTATTCCACACTCTACCGCAAACCTGATGCACTTGCGAAAGAAGCGTTCCGCCCTTTGTTTTTTCTATCATCAGTTTACGTTTCCAAAACGGTGCACGTTGAGATTATACCAGCCTTCAATTTTTGTAGAAGTAAATTTCAAAACAGCATAATCGGGGTCAGTTTTTCCCTTGTGATAATACATAAGCCAGCCAGTTTGCCACAAATCTTCTTTTATACTTTGGTCGGTTACTTCTTCAATTATTCCAGTTGCACAAATTCCTTTAAAGTTTTCAGGCTCACAAAAATATAAAGCCGCATTTGGATTGTTTCTGATTCGCTCAACTTTTTTTGAAGAAGTGTTTGTTGTAAAATACATTGTTAAAGTTTCACCCTCAACAAAAAGAGCCTTATCTTCAAGATTTTTGAACTTTTTTGGATTACATAGATTTAACAACGCACGGATTTCCGGGCGGCCGTCTTTATCAATAGTTGCAAGATAAGCCGCTTCTGATTTTTTTATAATTGAAATTACATCTTTCATTTTTTTCTCCTAATATAGTTTGTATACAAACTATATTAAAATACAATAAAGCAGATGTCAACATTTTTAAGAACTAAAAATGTTGATTTTTATTTATGCAATTCTGTAAAGACGCTCAGAATGTATTTTGCCCTTGCCGCAACTCAGTTTGTATGTTATCTCCGTTCCGTAAATCAAATAAAAAAACGTTTTCAATCAATGCAAAAAGATAACTAGACTAAAAATCAAAATATTTTATATTATAAATCTGGAGATTTTATGAAAAGCCAGTACAAAGAAAATACTTTACAAAATTGGTATATCGACGAATACGAATTAAATGACAAAACAGTCTACCTTGTTTACGGCAAATTTTATAACCGCGCAGGAATTTACGAAGGCAAAAAAGGTCACACTTCAACAATTCGTTCTGTAAAAGTAAATCGCAAAGAAAAAGAATATGAAATCCAAACACAAAACACTTTGTACCATTGCGCTTTTGATTCGCTTTTTTACGAACGACAAAATCAATCTTCTTTTAAACTTCCCGAATACGAAGAAATTAAAAGCGAATATTACAAACAGCCCGAAGAACAAACGCTAACAAAAGAGGATATGCTTCTTGTTGTAGCTGATTACGCAGATTATTTTTTTGAAAATCTGATTTATCAAAATCCAGACGGCTCACAAGGAAAATTTTCCGGCTATCCAAATATTGGAACTTATTCCGATTCATATTTGCTAAGCGGCGACCGCGAAATCAACGAATACAAAAATCTCGACGAAATAATTGATATCCGCTACTATCTTTTTAAAGACGGCTTTGAATTCTATTCGCTTCAAACCGGAATGAAAAATCTTTGGATAGAAAACAAAGGCAAAACCACGCTTTACATCAGAGGCTGCGGCCCAAAAATCGCCTTAGAACCCGGAAAACGAATTCCTCTGCTAAAAATATAGGGCGCCGCAAAAAATTAAGCAAAACTTTGCGCTAAAATTACGATTTTACAAACTCACTTTTTAATTCAAGAAATTCCTGCAAACGCTCCAAAAGCGTAAAAAGATTTGCGCGGTCTTCGAATTCGGCGCGGTTTTGCGGCAACGGAACTGTTTTCATTTTTTCGCGGATTTGCAAAAGCTCGGAAAGCAAAGTTTGAACATCATTATCTTTGTGATATTCAATTGAAACTTTTTCGAGAAAGTTGGCAACCATTGAGGCAGTTTTTGGAACTGTTTTTATTTCTCGAACACATTTGAACATTTCGTGCAAAACCTTTGTCTGATTTTCGCGCATTGAAAGATAACGTTTGTCGTAAGTGTCGCGGCTTGTAAACTGATTATTAAAATTCTCTTCGGCCTGTTTTTTGGCAGTAAAAAGACTTTGATTCAACGAAATAAAACAAGTTCCGTCGTAATCAGCAAAATCAGGATTCAAAATGCGAAGCGACATTCTATGCAGCACAAGTTTGATTTTTTCATCAGTTTGATTTTTTAGTTCTTCTATATAATCAGTTTTTTTGCGCAGAAAAAGATTTACTAAAATTCCAAAACCAACACCAACAATAAAAAGCAAAACTTCATTTTTAATTTCCGCAATTCCTGTATTTCCAAGCGAAATAAAATGCGAAATCAAAACCGAATCCATTGCCATAGAAGAAATCCAACCGCGCCATTGGCAAATCAAAATAAAAAGCACAAGATAAAGCAAAAATACAGGAATACTAAAGCCAAGCAAATTAAAAAGAACGCCCGAAATCACAAGAGCCACAGCAAAGGCAAGAAAGCGCGAAAGCGCCGTACGCAAAGTTTCTTTTTTAGTTGGCTGAACAGAAAGAATTGCAACAATTCCCGCAGAAACGGCAAATTCCAAATGCAAAAACTGCGCAACAAGAATTGCAAAAATTGCGGCAAGTGAGATTTTAAGTGTATTTATAAAAATCTGCTTCATAAATCAAATATTTAAAAATTAAAATTCGCGCACAAGCTCGCAGCAGAGCATTACAAGGTTATAGCGGATTCCTTTTCGCTTGTCCCAAGAGCGAGTGTCCCATTCATCTTGCGAAACATCATCGCCGCCGTAAATAATTGCACCGTAATCAAAATTATGATACTGAGCAACGGCAATACAACCGGCTTGTTCCATTTCAACGATTTTTGCGCCTTCGGCTTTGCGTTTTTCTATAAGCGCTTTTGTTTCGCGAAACATTGCGTCGGTTGTCCAGGTAATTCCTGTGATGTACGAAATTTTATGCGCTTTTAGATAATCAGTTATTTTATTTGTGATTTTTTTGTCTGTATAAATGTAGCGCGCAGGTTCAATGTAGCGGTAAGAAAAACCTTCATCACGAATTGCGCCTTCTACAACAAGCAGCTCGCCAACTTTAATTGATTTATCGAGCACGCCGCCACCGCCGCAAAACATAACTTTTGAAAGCCCGCAGGCAGCAAAATATTCAAGATTTCCAGCACAAGCCGGGCAACCAACATAGCCTAACGTAATAAGAATTTCAGGAGAATCTGTAAAGCGATAAACTTCGACCGGATTTTCCCCAGAAATATGACATTCAAGTTCTATAAGCCCGTCGTTTTTCAGCGATTCCATAACATCAGGAAAAAAAGTGATAATCAGTTTATTGGTTTTAAACTGCTCAAGATTCCATTTAAACGGATTTACAATTGCATCTTTGTCTGTATCAAATTCCAGAACTGGAAAGGCGTTTTCGATTACCATTTTTTTCTCCGATTTTAAGTATTAATTAAAACTATCATACAAAAAAATCTATTGCAAGATGATTAAAGAAAATTGCATTATAACTGCCTTTAAACAAGAATTAAAGTTTTCGAAAACTTGCTGAATAACAATTTCTCTGACATAATAAACTGATGTAAAGATTTGACCTTTACAAACGATATTTTTCTAACACTTTTCTGGAAATTTTATGAAGTTTTTTAACGAGATTTATTTTTGCAATTCCGAAGAAGATTTAGCTGAAGTTTCTGAAATTCTAAAAAAATCAGAAATCGATTTTTCAATCAATAAAAAAGACGATTATGAAGAAACAAATCCAACTTCATACAAATTTTCAATTTCTGTACCAGAAAATCAAGCCGAAACAGCACTTAATTTACTTCAAAATAACGTAAAAGAATCTAAAGCAAAAACCGAAGTTGAAAAAGAAATCATAAAACACATTCCAAAAACTATTACCGCAACTCTTGCAAGCTTAGTTTTTGCCTGCACATTTTTGACGCTTTATAAAATTGGCGAAAAGATTTATTTGAATTATGAAAACAAAAAACAAGCACAAAAAAAAGAAGTTTTAAAAACTAAATCGCAAAATGAACAAACTCCAATAACTCAAACTAAAAAAGCGAAAAATGAAATTACTTCTGAAGAATTTCAGACAAAAAATGAAGATGATTATTCTGAAGAATTGCAGAAAAAAAATCACGGAATAAAAACTTATAAAACTGCAAAAGAAATTGAACTTCCTGCAGATTTTGAAATTCAAGTAATTTTCGAGCGCCCCTTTGATTATGGCGATTATTGTGTTGAAAATGATTTTGTTGAACAAACGGATATGTTTTACGAAAACGACACTTTGAAAATTCAGATTTCGGCACAAGATATTCAAAACTACGCACCTTTTTATTTGTGCGCACAAGTTTTAAACAAAGAATTTGTAACAGATGTAGATTATTTTCGCGAAGAAGATTTTTATGATCCACAAGGAAGAAGTTTTAGAATTCCTTTTAAAAATTATTATTATGAAAATGATTCTTTGAGTTATTCTGTGAGTCTGATTACAAAGCAAAATGATTCCTGCCTTTTGCAACGATTTTTTACGGTTGAACCTTCAAAAGAAACTGTGATTTTCGATAGTAATTTTGACCGCAAAAATCCTTTTGGCGAAAGTGTGAAAACATTAAACGCGAACGAAAAATACGTTTTATATTTTCCGCAAACAAATCAAAATTCGGGCCGCAAAAATGATTCGGTAATTTTCTCGACCAGAATTAGCTGTTTTAACGGTTTTAAAATTGCTACCATTCCTTTTGCAAATTATAAAGTTTCCAGTTCAATTAATAAAATGAACGAATTTGTATTTTCGTTTGATGAACTTTTGGATTTTCATATTGATTTTTTTGATTCGCAAAATATGAAAGTTGATTATAATCATTCAGCGGATTGCAACTTTTTTGTAGAAAACAATGCGAATAGTAAAACAACGACAATTCAAAAGCATAAAGTTTGGATTGTAGATTCGCCGGAAGGCCTGAACGTTCGTTCAAGACCTTATGGAAAGAAAATTGGCGGAATTCCTGATAAAACTATAATTATTCAAACTGAAGAAACTTTATGCTATTTTGATGATTACATTGATGGAATTTACGGATTTTGGATTCCCGTAAAAATTGATAAAAAAGATTTGAAAAAAGTTTTAGAGCCTGAAGAACCGGTTTACAGCATTAACGAAGAAACTACTGGTTGGGTATTTTCCGGTTATTGTTGCGAAGCGGGTTAGGGATTGGAGCGCCGCGCGGAGCGCGTTCGCAAGCAACCAAAGGTTGCGGCGAATGGAGCGCGGTTAGCGCGGAAGCGCGCAAAGCCCGGCCCCAGCCGGCCTTCGGCCGGCTGGGGAAACCTCCGGAAAATTTTAATTAGAATTTTACGACTTTTACAGGACCAGCGAAGCTGGAAATTGTAGCTTCGGCGTTCTTGAAATAAAGAACTTCGGTGTTGTCGTCGTCAACGGAATACATACTTTTGAGTTGTGGATAATGCTCGAGCATATCAACTTTTGGCTCGCGGCGATCATCGCGAACAAGTTCGCCGGCAAGGCGAAGCCATTGACCTGTTGAAGCGTCAAAACAGCAAAGTTCCACACGCGGATTTTTTTGAATCTGCTTTGAAACGTTTTTTAATTTTGATGTTTGAATGTAGAGCTTGTCTTCAAAAATATTTATGGTTCCAAACGGCCGGTTTCGTGGCTGGCCGTCTTCAACTGTTGCAAGATAATAAGTTTCGCACTTTTTAATAAATTCGCATACTTCTTTCATTTTTCACCTCTGCTTTATTATAGCATAGCTTTATTTTTTTTGTGAATTTATAAAACGTGCTTTTTGATAAAGTCACCAACTCCGTCGTGATTATTATCTAAATCGGTTACAAAACGCGCGGCCTTTTTTATTTCGTCGAGCCCGTTGCACATTGCAACTCCAAAACCTGCCATTTTAATAAGACTTTCGTCGTTCATACTGTCGCCAAAGCCCATTACTTTTTCCATTCCAAATCCAAGCTCGTTGGCAAGCCAGCTTACTGCTTCGCCTTTGCCGCAGTTTGGCGGTAGAATTTCCAAAAAGTACGGTTTGCTTGTAAAGATTACGGCGCGACTGCCAAACTCGGCGCGAAGGTCGTTTTGTAAAACCTGTAATTCCGCTGGCTCTCCGGGAACAAGCATTTTCGTAAAGCCGCGCTTTAGAAATTCGTCGTAATTGTCAACTTTTGCGCCCTTAAGCCCGCAAAGGTCTACGTCGAGTTTTGTCCACTTTGTTTCTTCGCGATAGTAAATTGTGTCTGGTGTGTAAACTTCGCTGCGAAGGCCGCGTTCTTCGGCAACCTGATTTGTGCGAGTCAAAATGTCTGCGTCTACTTTGCGGCAAAAAATCTGCTGGCGTTTGTGCAAATCAAAAATTGAACAACCGTTTATTGCTATCAAAAAACGGCCGGCTTCTTTTCCGGCAATTTCAAGACGGCGAACAAAAGGTAAAATTGCATCTTCTGCACGCCCTGAACAAAGTACAACATAAATGCCACGCTCTGCACATTCTCGCAAAGCGGCAACTGTCATATCTGTAATTTCGCGGTTATCGTTTAAAAGTGTATCATCAAGATCAAGGGCAATAAGGCGAACATCTAGTTTTTCCATTAAAGCGCCTCGTCTCTTTGCCAAGCATCAATGAACTCGAGCATAAACTGCTGTATGTCGCCAAACCATTTTTTTTGAAATTCGCACGCTGTTTTTCCTATGTATCTAAAATGCCAGCATTCCCACATATAACCGGTAACATCTTCATAGCCTTGCGGAAAGCTCAAAGACCAGCCGTATTCGGCAGCGTGATTATAAACCCACTTGCCCATTTTTGTATCGCCCCAATCATCTGTGATTGAACCAAAATCTACGGCAACGCCAAGCTGATGTTGACTTGTGCCCGGTCGTGCGCTGTAACGCTCTGCAAGTTCAACGCCGTCTTGCGAAACATAGCGGTTAAAAAGACCTTCCTGATATTTATATGAACGGTAAGTTGAACTTACCATTAATTTGATTCCGTCAGCCAAAGCCGCGCGCGACAACTCCTCAAGGGCGGCATAAGCTTCTGGGCGAAGCGAAAGATCGTTGCGGCTCACATTCCAAAGCTCGTTATTTTTTACGGGTTTTAAGTCGCGCGGCACATAATCAGCGCCAACATTATGTTTTTTATCTATTAAATAATAAAGCGAAAGATCATCGGCTCTAAAAGTTTTCTGCTCGTCCAAAACTTTATGAAGGTCTTTCAAAAATTCTTCTGAATCGCCGTTTGGAATTGCCTGTTTGCAGCGTTCGCTCATAGAAAGCAAAACGCGGTTCAACTTTTCGATTTCTGGATTTTGCGCTGTCATTTTTGCCTCTGTTTTAACAGATTTTTTTTCAGCGTTTGCATTTTCATAATTTTTTGATTTAGCACAAGCTGATAAATTCAAACAAACAAAAATTGTAAGTATGATAATTGATTTTAAATTTGTTCTTTTCAACATAATTTTTTCCTTTATAAACACTACGTTAGCGTTGCTGAATTAAGGCAGCAAATCACAAGTTTGCCTTTGAAAATATTTTAATCAAAAAGGTCATCAGGTCAAGAGCACCAAAAGCACAAAAAAAAATACAATTTTGCTTTATGATTTTCCCGGATACGCGCATTTTTCAAATTCTTCAACCGGAAGCGGTTTTGAAAAATAAAAGCCTTGAATCAAATCGCAATCCTGCTTTGCAAGAAAATCAACCTGCTCGCGAGTTTCGATTCCTTCGGCAACTATTTGCATTCCAAGTTTTTTTGCAAGTGAAATTGTGTCGCTTACAATCAGATTTGAACGCTGAATATCATCAACGCTGCGGAAAAATTCTGCATCGAGTTTTATTATATCAAGCGGAAGCTCTTTTAGAGAATTAAGCGAAGAATAACCCGCACCAAAATCGTCCATTGAAACTTTAAAACCCGAAGCCTTTAACTTTCGTACTGTCGAAAGCAAAACGTTTTTATCATCAAAAAAGGCGCTTTCTGTAAGTTCAAGTTCAATAAACTCATGCGGAACGTTAAATTCATCTACAATAGAACTTATGTGTTCGGCAAGATTTTCTTCGGCAAAATGCGCGCGCGAAATATTTACGGAAATTGGCACGAGTTTTCGACCTTGCGAAGCCCAATTCGCCTGAAGTTTTGAAATTTCTGTGAGCATATAATCATCAAGCTGAAGTATAAATCCATTTTTTTCAAAAAGCGGAATAAACTGGCCCGGAGAAATAAAACCTAAACTCGGATGAATCCAACGCACAAGCGCTTCGGCTGCCGAAAGCACTTCTTTTTTTGTAGAATATTTTGGCTGAAGATAAACCTGAAACTCGCGGTTTTCCAAAGCCTTTTCCATATCATCTTCGATTCTGCGTTCCCAAACCTGCGCTTCTTTCATTGAATCATTAAACCAGACAATTTCATCTTGCATTTTTAAAAAATGAGGAACCGCAACTCCGGCGCAAGCAAGAATTCCTTCAATATCTTCTGTTCGCGAGCTAACCGGGCAAATTCCGGCAGAAAAAGTTAAATGCTGGCTTCCGCGCCGTTCCCGCAAAACATTCATCATATTTCTAACACGAACGGTAAGCGAATCTTTTTCAAAATAATTCAAAAATAATGCAAAATCAGATTTTTCGATGTGCGCAACGTATTCTTTTTTTGCCAAAAGATTTACCAAAGAATTATTTATTTCTTCCAAAAGCATTTCGCCCTGTTTTAATCCATAAGCCGTGCAATAATTACGATATTTTTCAAGCCTAAGCTGAACAACCGCGTATTGTTTATGATTTTTGCAGATTTCTTTTTCGGCTTTTTGCATAAAATATTCTTTGTTATAACCGCCAGTTATTTTATCTGTTGTGATAATTCGGTTTACCGCACGACGTTCGCTAATTGCCGAAACCAATTTTGAAATTTCATAAACAAGGCTCACAACTATTAAAAGTATTACAAAAACCGAAACTGAAAAAATAAATCCGCAATGAAAAGAATTCATAATATATCGATGTTTTATGCAGACATTGATTCCTGGATATTGTGTTCGATAAATCGAAATAATATGAAATCTAAAAATTTCATTTGAAGCCCAGCGGCTAAGTTCACGGCTATTCAAAATTGCATATGGAAAAAAGGTTTTTATGATTTTGCGTTGATTAAAAACGTAATCTCTGCTTTTTTCGTCATCAAGTAAAGCTGGATTATGCAGCACAACTTTTTTTTCTGGATTTAAGAAGCGCACTACTCCATTTTCATTCAGTTTTTTTTGCTGTGCTTCGGTAAAAATACCTTCCAAAGTTGGAACAATCGAAGTAACTCCAAATCCTGAATCTATATAAACCGCTTCTATAAAATTACTTTTTTCTTTTACTTCATTTATTTTCAACGCGATTTTTGTGCGCGTTTCGTTGTACCAATGATTATTTACAACATCAACAACTTCAAGGCATTCTTTTTCGTTGTTCAATACGATTATATTAGCAAGACCTATATAAGAAAGCCAAAGCATTAACGAGGCCAGAATTATTACGACGAGTTGTGTAAAAATCATTCCGACTATAACTGGCCACAAAGGCATTCTGCGCAGCCGCCGGAATTTACGATTCCTTTTATCACTCATACAGTTAAATTATATGGCAAAATTTTTAAATTCACCATAAAAAAGTGATTTTATAGAATTTATAAAATTCAGCAAAAAAATGTGCAAATTTCGCAAAATCACAAAGTCTGCGGTTTTGCGAAATGGCAAAATTATTCGATTGTTAAACTTCCGTTTTCCAAAATTGTGCGATTTGAACCGTCGGCATAAGTAAGCACGATTGTTGGCTCGCGAACAACTCCGTCCAAATGTATTAAACTTGGCGCATCATTGTCGTAATTTTCGCCAATTGCAAAATGGCAAGTGTGGAACGCTTTTTCATCTTCAAGCATATTTCCGGTAATTGTTGCAGCAGGATTTAAGCCAATTCCAAGTTCGCCAATATTGCGTGCATTTTTTTTATAAACAGAAGCCTGGCCTTGCGGCAATTTTCCCTCTTTTTCGAGAACAAACGGACGCAATTCTGCTTCTAAAATTGTCTTAAGAAGTCTGCGCGATTCAGCGCCACCAGAAATATCAGTTACAAAACCTTTTTCAACTTTACAGGTAATTGGAGTTTCCAAAATTGAATCTCCGTCGCTAAAAGTCATTGAACCGTCGTAAACAATAACACCTTCGCAACCGTCGCTTTGCTGTTCAAGAACAGTTCCGTCACCAGCTTTAAGCTGACTTCCGCCAACAACAGGACTTATAAAAACTTCGCCAGCTGGAATATTTCCGCCGGTTCCTGGCTTTGAAAAATCTCCGTCATCAAAAAGCAAACTTCGCCCGTTAATTGGAATCAAAAGGTTTGTTCCACCAGGCGCGGTTACGCGAACGCTTACAGCACCCTTAAAAAGTTCTGCAAGTTTTGCGCAGCGATTTTGCAATTCTTTATAATCTATTGCGGCAGTTCGATTCATCATATCTGCGGTAATTCCTGGAGTCCAGGCGCCGCGCATTGTTTTTTTGCCGTCTAAAAGATAATCAAAAATATGAGTAACTTCCTGGCCATTTTCTGCTTTATACGGTTTTGCAGTTGCGGCCGGGTCTTTTCCAAGTTTGATATTTGAAATTAAAAAACAAACGTCCGGCTCAGAAGCAATTGCGGCAAGCACTTCGGCATTTGCGTTGTCAAAGCTGGTTTTGTCCGGCTGATACATAAGGGTTGTGAGCGCGCCACTTTCGCAGCTTGCTGAATATAAGTCCTGTGCGATTTCAGAAGTTGCAGGGTTAGCAATTATCAAAACGCGCTCGCCTTTTTTGATTTTTACAACATCTTGCACAACAACCTGCGAAGGTGTTCTATTTTTTGATTTTTTGTTCAAAATATTTTCAACTGTTAATTTTCCCATAAAATTTTCCCCTTTTTATTTTTTGATGATAACCAGATTGCGTTCGCTGTTTTCGAGGCCTGGCACAAAAAGTGGCAAGGTTTCGTAGTTCGGAACAAGGGCGGCAATTCCGCTCATTTCTTCGCGGATATTTTCGGCTTTTGCTTTGTAAGCACAAAGTGCGCCGCCTTCTTTAACTATGCGCAGCAAAGTTTTTGTCATTTTTTTATCGAGCGGACGAAATGCGCGGAACGTTATTAAATCGTAAGCTTCTGCTTCAACCCGCTCTGCTTCGCTGTTTATAACGCTAACATTTTTTAAGCCTAAAATTGCCGCACAATTTTCCAAAAAGGCGCAGCGCTTTTCCATACGTTCAACCAGTTCAAAACGTAAATCTGCTTCTTCTAAAAATGCCGCTGCAAGCGGAATTCCCGGAAGTCCGCCGCCGCTGCCAATGTCTGCAAGGACTAAAGTCTTAGCGAACTCTTTATTTTCACCGCCTGCACTAGCCTTTTGTTCTTCTATTATTTTTTTTATGGCTTTGTACGCTGCAAGTGAATCTAAAATATGGCGCACAACAAGTTCATCTCTATCGCTTGTATTTGTAAGATTATATGCAGAATTAAAAAGCACTATTTCTTTGATGTAAGCTTCCATTTTTTGAGCAAGGCCCGACGCTTTTTCTTCTTCTATTCCGCATTTTTTCAAGCCTTCTATTAAATCAACCATAATTTTTCCGCCTACTTACAATCTATATCCAAAAGTATATCAGCTTTTACAGCATTATCTGAATAATGTATCACAACCAGATTTCCTGTTTTTTCAGCTGTTAGATTTTGAATTGCCGAAAGTCTATACATAAACGAATTTTCATTTTTAAAATCCTGAACAACGCTTGTTTGAACTTTGTAAGTTAGGGTTGAACCATTTGAACCGGTTGTCTTAAAAAGCATATAAAAAGTTTCTGTTCTCGGCTGCTGATTTATATAATATTTTCTATCGCCTGTAAGAAGAAATGTTCCGTCTGGTTCTGTTTCGCTGAAAAAAACTTGTGTAAAAGAATCTGCAACATTAAAACCGTTGATTTTAAAGCGCAAAATCGAAGGCTCGCGTTTTTTAAAATTTTCAGAATCTGCTTTTGTTTCTATAAGCTGATTTTTGTCTTTTGCACTTGCATTTTCCTGTTGTTTTTTTAAATCATTTAGGCTATTCAAAACCTGCTGCAAAATTACATTTGTTGTATTTGATGTATTATTATTTGTAATATTTGTTGTATTCAACGAAGAAATATTGCTAAAAAGCCCGGAATCATAAAGAGCCGAAATATCATCTGCTGTAAGATAATTACTATTTACCAAAGCAGAATTTTGAAGAGCTTCTGTTTTTCCGTTTTGCGAATTTGTCTGCGCTGCTGTTTCTGTTTGAGCATCTGGCTTTACAGGACTTTTTGGTGCTGTTGGACTTGTTGGAAAACTTGGTGTATAAAAACTTCCGCCAACGCTTGGCATTTCTGGCATTGAAGGCATAGCTGGCATTTCTATTTTTGTTTGCGTAGAATTTTGCGAAAATGCTAGCCCACAAAAAAATCCACTAAAAAGAGCACAAAAAAATACTGCTTTTTTTGATTTACATATTTGCAAGACTTTCCTCCACATATTCAAGGCGCTGAGTAAGCTGCGCAATTGTTTTTTCCAAACGTGATTTTTCTTTTTCGAGTTTTGTTCTTGGATCTGTTCCATTTTGCTGCGCAGATTTTTGCTTCATCATCTCGCGAACAGAAGAAGGTGATTTTCCGCCACTCAAAAATTCCTGCTCAACTTCGGCACGAGTATCCTTCTTTTTTACGTTTGCAACAACTTTCATATTTTCAAAACCGATTGCCGGATTCACTTCTACCGAAGCAACTTTGCGAATATCTTTTACGGCATTTCGCGGCATACACAAAACGCGGTCGATATAATCTTCGTAGCGAATATCCGCTTCCTGGCAAAGATCAAAAGCGCGGGCAAGTTTTTTTCCAAATTCCTGCATAAGCTGGCCGTTTTTTGCCAAATAATTTTCTTTTATATCCTGTGTAAGATTTTTGAGTTCTTCGTTATTTTCCCAGCCGATTGAGTAATAACCTTTTTGCTCGGCAATCGCAATCAACTCGCCAAACTTAGCCCAAAATTCCTGTGTATGAACTTTGCATGCTTTTCCGTAACTTGGGTCGTTTTCCTGCTTTTCAATTGTACAAAGATGATGTGTGTATTCGTGAACTGCTGTATAAATCAGCATATTATCAGATTTAAAATTCAGATTATGTAAAAATATTTCGTGTGTGTCCGGCTTGTAAAATCCGTTTACTCTCTTACTTTCTTTTCCTGTCTGTGTAACTGTAAAATCAATTTCACTTGGTGCAATATCCAGCAGGATTTCTTTTATTCGTTCGTTATTCAATTTAAAAACCTCAATCCCATTTTAGAAGTATTTTAAAGATTGGGAAAGAGGTTTTTAGAGTTTGTTTTTATAGTTTGATTTTACTGTTTAGAACTGATAACTTGCACCAAGACTCACAAAGCTGTTGTTTTCCCAAGCTTTGAATTCGCTTGTGTCGCGGCCGCACCAGATATACATTCCGCTTGCTGTAAGTGTAAGATTTTGATCTGGCTTATAAGAAAGTTTTGGAAGCACTATAAGGTCGCGGTTTTCAATTCCGTACATAACTGTAACTTCTGGAGTGATTTTGTCATTCAAAAAAGAAGTTGTAAGGTTTGCAACAATTTTGTTGTTTGTATAACCGTTTTCTGAATAATCAACATCGGAAGCATTATAAGCTGCATATTTTTTGTTGTTATCATCACATTCATTGCCGTTAAGAATTAAAGTTCCTGTTTCCTGAACGTTCAGGTTTGCATTCCAGAACGGTAAATCAATATCAAAACCACAAAGCCATGCAACTGAATTATTGTGAACCCACGGATTTGTTCCGTCAAAATCTTCTGTAAGATTGTAAGCAGCTTCGCCACGCACATTGAAATGCCACAAAACGGTTGCAGCTTCAATACCAAAAGTTTGTTTGCGGTCGTAATCGAGAGTTGGAAGCGCAAACTGCCAGCCATTTGCTACAGCAAGCGATTGCAAAGCTTCTGATTCTGATTTGCCGGAAGAAACGAGCGACATATACGCAGCCCCCAAAGTTGTTGGGGCGCTTGCAATTTGCAACTGCATTGACTCAACACTTTCGATATAAGCTGAATAATTTACAGAAGGCTGTTTGTACCAGCCGCAGTAATAACTTGCGCCAAAATCAAAAGTGCCAGCAGTTCCAAGAACTCTAAGCCCGTACTGGCTGTATTTTAGGTTCCATAAATCCGGATAAAGAGAATCAGGATTTGAAGACAAATCGTTTGCGTAAGTAAGATATTCAAGATAAGCTTTGTCGGCAGCAAGTGCGGCTTGTTGTAAAGCAGCTTCTGCTGCTGCAGCTTTATGCTCAAGCCCTAAAAGATTTGCAGAAACAATTTTTGTGGCACCTTGAGTAAGCGAAGTGTACTGAACTGGAGTCCAGCGGCCGCTTGTTGCAAAACGATCTGAAGTTAAAAGCGGTGCGTAAATTCCTTCGAGCTGAAGATTTGCAAAGCCCGCGTTGTAAACTGCGCGTAACATTGGAATACTTAAACGGCGGTCAATATAATCTGGAATGATAAAATCAGAATAATCGTCGGCATTAAAATTGTCGAGAACGTGAAGTTTGTCTCCTTTGCCCCAAACAACTTTCATTTTACCAGCTTCTAAAGTAAAATCACCAAAATAGCCGCGCAGAACAGCTTCGTCAATAATATCGATTGGGTGATTTTTAATAGAGTCTTCGTCGACTTTAAGAGAAAGACTTACGTCGGATTTTGCACCATTATATTTTAAGTCTAGTTTTGCTTTTGGAATAGCCGAAACTTCAACGTCTTTTATAGAAGGTTCTTCTACTTCGCTCAAATCCCCGTAAGCGCGCAGTTCCAAAGCAGCGCGCCCATTCACTTCAAGTTTTGAAGTCGCCGAAGTTTCATCGCCAAATGAACCAAAATCGTCGAAGCTGCCAAAGTCGTCTGCAAAAAGCGCAGCGTTTGCACCAACCAAAATTGAAAAAGACAACAAAACAAGTTTATTTATTGCTTTCATTAGATTTCTCCTTATAAGTTTTTGTGCCCAGCCGAACTGCAATTTGTTTGGGAACTATGCGTTAGCGCTGGGAGCACCTGCGAAGCAGCCGACCGGAGCGGCTCGGCCGAAGGGCGAGCCGCGAGGACGGTGAGCGTTAGCGAAGTGCGGACATAGCGACCCCGCGCAGCGTTTCGCGAAGCGTAACGCTGCGCGGGGGAACGCACAAATTTATTTTCCAGTAGTAAGGAAATTCTGAGTGAACACTCTGTCTGGGAGAGGCTTGTCTACTTCAACTTTAAGAATTTTAAGAGTTGTGCTGTGACCGGTCTGAACATTCTTAAGTTTGTTTTCCATTGGCATATCGTAGCCGTCGATTTTCTGAATTTTCAAAACTTCGAGCACTTTCACAAGTTTGTCGTTTTTGTCGTACATTTCTGTATGAATTGGGTACATTGTTTCTTTATCAACCCAAACCAAGCGATAGTTGTACTGTGTTCCTTTTTTTTCAATCGGAATCTCTTTTACAACATAACAATCGTAAGTTACGCCGCTTTCAACGGTTTTCTTTTCGTCGCGAAGATACTGATGTTCATCTTCCGAAACTTCGCGAGTGCTCAAATCGTCGTAAGTTGCATCAGAACCCATAAAAGATTTTGAACCTTCGCTGGAATTTACGCGGCGAACAGCTTTGAGCGACGGCAAATAAATAAATTTATCGTCCGGCCCGTTATCATTTGTAATCTGCAAAAAGCGCGTATCTTTTACATTTGCAGGGCCTTTAAAATCCATTACAACGTAAGTTTTTCCGCCGGCTTCTTTTCCGTATTCAAGAATCTGGCGGTCTTCTTTTGAGCCGTTTTTATCTTCAAGAGTCATAATAACCTGACTTCTCGAAAAAGCCGGTTTTTTAAAATCCGCTGCAGTCTGCATAATCTGATTTCCTTTTTCATCTGCAAACGCAAATCCATTCAACGCAGCCAAAGCTGCAACCAAAACTGTCATTTTCGTAGTTCTTTTCATATCATAATCTCCTTAAAAATATTTCAAAATTTTTGGGGGTTCCCCCTCACTTCGTTCGGGGTCGCTACGGTCGCGGTTCCGCTTTCGCTCCATTCTGCTTCGCAGAACGCTTCGCGCCGCTCTCATCGCTAACCCGATTTTGTTCCTTATTGTTTCTTCTTTTTACTTATAAATTTTGGTTCAAACACATTCAAAATTCCGGGAATCACTGTCATTGCAAGGTAACTTGAAGTAAACATTACGATTGCAACTAAAACTCCGATGTAGCGCAAAACCACAAATTTTGAAAAACACAAAACTAAGAATCCAAGTCCAACGGCAAGCGCATTTGTTACTATTCCGTGCCCGCTCTTGCGGAAGGTTTCGCGTGTTACTACTTCAAGGTTGTCTGTTTTTGCGCGTTCTTCTTTATAAGTCGAAAGAAAGTGAATTGTATAATCTATTCCAACTCCAACTGCTACTGAAGCAATTATGCTTGTTACCAAATCAAGATTAATTCCTGTAAAGCCCATTACCATATAGTTCAAAAGAATTGCCATTGCCAATGGAACTGCTCCAACAAGGCCTGCCCAACCTGAGCCAAACGCAATTGTAATAATCACAAAAACCGAAATCAGCGAAATCAAAAGGCTTTGTATCTGGCTTGAAACTATCATTTTGGTCATTGTGTATTCCATTTCGCCAGCACCGGTTGCTTCTATTGTGTAGCCTTCCGGAAAGTGTGTTGCGGCAAAATCTTTTGCAGCTGCAATAATGTTTCCAGTTTCTTCTGTTGAATGATTTCTAAGCTGACAAGTTACGCGCATAACGCGAGGGTTCATTTCATCATCAACAAAACGGTCTAACGAACCGCTAAGCAATGTAAGATAGCCGTTTATAACGCCGCTTAATTCTTCGCGTGTTGGAACCGGATACTTTTCCGGATTATATGGAATTTCGTAATAAGCCATTCCGTTGTAGTTCACACTTGATTCAAGCTCTTTAAGCATTTTTTCTGGTGTTGCATTTTTTCCGCCGGCGGCAATATAAGCTTTGTTCAAAAGCTCAATTACCTGAGCAGTTGTAACCGGCTGCGAAAGTTTTTCTGCGTACTCAATATTTGGGTCTTTCCAATCAACTGGTGCTGCAGAAGTTTCTGTTGCAGCAGTTCCAAAATCGCCAAAATCTTCAAAGCCACCAAAATCTCCAAAATCCCCGAAATCATCAAAATCGCTAAAACTCTCCGAAGTCGCACTTTCACTAGCGGCAAGCGCAGCATTATCCGCTGCAATATTATTGCCAGAAGGCACATGCCAAACCTGATTTATTCGCTTAATAAAATTTGTGAACGAAACAATCTTTCCAATTCCGTCGAAATTTTCTGCAAGATAATTTTGCATATCGTCAACAGCTTTTAGAATTTCAGGATTTGTAAGATCACCTTTTTCCTGGCCGGAAATTGTAAAGTAAACGCTGTTTGTTCCGGCAAAATTTTCATCAACCGAATTAATATCTTGCCTGAGCGTACAATTCTTTGGGAAATAATTTACAATTGCTGTATCAATCTTAAGAATACGCAAACCAAGATATGAAAGCGCCAAAATTCCAAGCGTAAACAAAATCAAACGAGGGCGGCTTCCGCAGAAAAAGTGATAAATGCTGTACAAAGTATTTCCGCTGGCTTCTCTTTCAGCTTTTCCGCCGGCAAGCTGGCGAGCGCGTTCAAGTTTGCGGGCAACTTTTTCGGTAAGATGTTTAAGACGTTCGCGACCAACAGAAACTTTCTTAAAATCTTTGCAGAGCAAAACTGCCGGAATAAAAGTAACAGAAAGCACAAGTGCAATTCCAACACCAATTGCCGTAAAAATCGCAAAACTGTGCAGCGGCTCTATTGGGCTTGAAACGAGCGAAATAAAACCTACGATTGTTGTAACGCCCGCGAGCAAAACCGCTTTCATAACTTCTTTTAAGCCAGCAAAAATCGCATCTTCGTATTTTTCGCGGGTAAGTTCACCTTGTACACTATCTAACGAAATATAATAATGCGTTAAAACATGAATTCCATAAGCCGAGCCAACCGCAATCAAAGCAACCGGAATAACGCTTGAAACCAAAGTAAAGGTAATTCCAATCAAAGCCATTAATCCCATTGTCCAGGTTGCAGACATTACAACTGTAATCAAAGGCAGCAAAGTTCCGTCCAAAGTTTTAAAACTAAAGAATAGAGAAAGAAGCACAACCACAATTACAAGCGGAATCAAAGCGCATAAATCTTCAACCATAAACTTGCGCGCACTTTCTGCAACAACCGGGTCGCCATAAATTTTATAAGCTAAACCGTTGCCTTCTGTTTCTTCAATTACAATCTGGCGAACTTGTTCCAAAATCTTTTGCTGGCGTTCAGCGTCGGTAATTTTAGAAACAGCTTTTTCTTCTGGCGTCATTGCATGAACTGTAATTTGCATTTGAGTTGCAGTATTATCGTCGTTCACAATAACGCGGTTGTACATATCGCTCCATTCATAAAGGCGGCTTTCGAGCTGGGCAATATCCTGCTCGGAACCGGTGTATGAATCTGGAATAAGCTGCGACGCTGAAATTGAACCGTCTGATTCGCAAACGTAATCAATATGAGTCAAAGAATCAACATTTTCGATTTCGTTTACCTCAAGAACGCGGTCTGTAATTTTTCGCACAACTTCAATATTCTGCGGAGTAAGAATTGAGCCCTTTTCTGCTTCAAGGCTCACACCAATAACAATCATGCTTCCAAACTCATCTTCTGTTTGGGTAAGACGAGTATAAGAATCATCTTTCTGCGGCAAGAACTGACGAATCGAATTGTCAATTCCAAGCCCGGTAATAAAAAATCCAAAAACTCCGGTAAGAATCACGCACAACGCAATGATAAGGCGGGGTCTTTTAAAAAACGCTCTCGAAGGTTTCATCTGAGCAACTCCTAATTTAGCCAGCAAGCTGATTTTTCTTTTCTGGCTTTTTGATTTTCTGTTTCGTTTATTGGTTTAATATCTTAAACAATTAAACCTTATAACAGTTAACATAATACCATTTTCAGTAAACGTCAAGTTTTTTTTTGATTAAATGTTTAATTTTTTAATCATTTAATCATAATATTTGACAAAAAAAGTAATTAGTTTTATTCTGAACGCAGGAAGGTTGGTTGTGATAGACAAATTAGAAATCAAAAAGATTCTCAAAACTTTCAATTCTTGTGTTCCATTTTTTATTGCAATGAGCGACGAATATCGCCAGCAGTTGATTATGGATATTGCAGAAGCCGGCAAAGAAGGCATAAACGTTTCAAACCTTTCAGCAAAATCAAAACTTTCGCGCCCGGCAATTTCACATCACTTAAAAGTTTTAAAAGATTCCGGTTTGATTAAGCCGCTTAAAATTGGCACGCAAATTTTTTATCAGTTAAATCTTACGCCAAACTTTAAGATTGTTTCAGATTTAATAAAATCAATGGAAAGCATTCTTGCAAAAATCGAAGACAAAGGAAAAGAACTCGCGCTAAATTAAAAAGCAAAAAGCCTTTTTCCTAAAAATGTTCGGCCGTTTCTAAAGTGCAAAAGTTTTTACAATTTTCGCACTTGTTTTCTTTCAAAAATTTATGCTAGACTTATTTATATGGAAGAACATTTTATTAACTGGCTATTAAAAGAGATTCCGGAACTTGAAAGTAAGCATATTATTTCGGCAGAAACGGCAGCTGCACTTGCGGCTTATTATAATAAAAAACTTGAAGCCTTAAAAAAGCCTTCAACGCAAAATTCAACACAAACACAACAAATTGCAGAAACAAAAATTGCGGCTCAAACAACGCCTGTTTCAACATCAGTTTCAAAACCTGTTTCGCAAACTTTTGGCACTTCGCAAATTGCCGCGCAGCAAACTTCCAATCTAAAACCTTTAGTTCAATCAAAATCAAAAAGTATACCAAAACTTTCTGTTTCTGTAATTCTTACAATAATTGCAGGCGTTTTGATTTCTTTTGGAATTTTTTCGCTTATTGCGTACAACTGGGCAGCAATTCCGCGAACTGCAAAACTTATAACAGCAATTTTTATGATGCTTGCAGCACAATGCGGCGGATTTTTGCTTGTTAAAACAAAAAAGGCCGAAAAAATCAAAGTGCGCGAAAGTTACTCGCTTTTTTGGGCGCTTTTATTCGGCGGTTTATTTCAGTTTATTCTTCAGATTTGCAAATTTTCGGTTGATTCGCATATTTTCCTTTTAGTTTGGACAATTTCTTCCATATTAATTACATTTTTATTTGCAGCGCACACAACTTTTTACCTTTCAATGCTGTTTTCGCTGCTCTTTGTAATTTTCAGCTGGACAAAATTAAGTTTTATCTGGATTTATCCGATTTGCGTTTCTTTGTTCTTCCTGGCAAAAAAATCACAAGCAAAAACAATTCCACTTGTGATTTTAAGTGCACTTCTTTACTTGCTTAGAATTAATCAAACTCAAATTCCAGATAATTTGCAAAATATGATTTTCACTTTTGCAGCTTCTTCTATTGCATTAACTCAAATCAACAAAAAAAATCAGCTTCAAAAATATATTGGCGCTGGCGTTTTAGGTTTAATTTCATTTTTTACAATTTTAGGCATTAATTTATTCAATAATCCTTCTGTAAAAGTTAGTGCGCAAGCAATTCCAGAAATTGTGATTTTAAGTTTTATAGCTTTGGCCTTTTTTACTCAAGGCGCAATTTTACCGCTTGCAAAAAAAATCAAAAATAAAGCGGCTCCTGAGCTAAAACAGCTTTTGTATATTTTGCCGCTGATTCTTTTGCTAAATGCACTGTTTCCCGAGCAGGCAAAAATCTTGTTCCAGGAAAAGGCTGCACAATGGTACAAAATTTTTATTTCGCCATTTACGCTTTTGATTTTTTATTCTGCAATTTTGTTTATTCTTCATTCGGAAAAAAAATCAAACGCAAGCTGGCTGTTTTTGGCATTTTTAATTATTCAAGCGCTAAAAGTTTGCGGCTTTAAAGAATGCACGCCAACGCTTTTTTTCACAATTATCAGCATAGTTATTTTTGCAGCCGGAACAATTCTGTGGAAAAATAACTTTGAGAAAACCAGCGAAGCAAAAATCAGTTTAATTATTATGCGCTGTTTTGCAGCCCTTTTGATTTTTGGCCTCGCTCTTGTTTCGCAAAATTTACCAAAAGTGTTCTTTTCGGGCTCAAGAGTGCCGCTTGCAATTTTGTTCTGTTATGTGCCAGTTTTGATTTTTGGCTTAGCGCAATTTGTACGTTTTGCAAAGCGCAATTTTGGCAATTTCCTTTTGAATCTTGATATTCTTATAAATCTGATTTTTGCAACTGTAATGATTGCAATTACACCTTATTGTTATGAAAACATCATTTTGCTGATTATCAAAATTTTTGTGGCAGCTAATTTTATTTTTTCTTCTATTTTTGCAATCAAAAAAGCAGAATATTCTTTCCTTGTTTATACTGCAACTTCGCTAATTTATTTCTTTGTTTCGCTTTTAAATCCGCATAGCGGCACTACAATTTTGTATATGCTTTGCGCAATTTCCATTTACGCTGCGGGACTTTTCATTTGGAAAAATAATTTTTCTTTCAACGCGGAAATTAAAAGCAGCCTGATTATTGTTCGCGTAATTGCAGTTTTATTGCTTTTTATAACAAGCATTCTGGCTATTAACGAACAATCAGCTTTGTACAACGCTGCTAAAATTGACACATTTATTTTGTGCTGTTTTTCACCGACGGCGATTTTTGGGCTTGTGCAATTTGTGTTGTTTGCAAAAAAGAACAAAAAACTTTTTTGGCCAAACATTGATATTTTTGCAAATATCATTTTTACCGCGCTGATTCTTTTGCTTGCGCATTATTCAAATAAATCAGTTATTTTGTTTTTGCTGGAAATTGCAATCACAATTAATTTATTTGCTTCATTTTTCCATATTATCAAAACGAATAAATACGAATACTTGTTTTACACTATTTTTTCGGCAATTTATTTTGTTGTTACTTTTTCGGGCTCGGGTTGCACAACAACGGTTTTGTATTTTATAAGTACAATTGCGATTTTTCTTTCTGGTCTTTACGTTTGGAAATGTAATTTTAAGCTTTCTAAAACAGACACTCCGATTCTAAACATTGCAAGAATTGTTTCTGCAATTTTGATTCTCGTAACAACTGTTTTGGCTCAGAACTCGCAGTCTATTTTGTATCAAAATCAAGGAATTGAAAGATACATTTTGATTTGCTTTACGCCGGCCGCAATTTTTGGCCTTGTTTTGCTTGCAAATTTTGCTAAAAAAGATTTTAAGACTTTTGAAAATTATCTCGACATTTTTGTAAATCTTGTGTTTGCTTCTTTGATGTTTGTAGTTTCGCGTTATAGCTATGAATCTGCAATTTTGATTGCCTGCGAAAGCATTCTTATTTTGAATCTGATTTTTAGTTTGCGTTTTGTTCTTAAAAATAACAGCCTTGAATATTTGGCCGCAATTTTTGCAAATGTAATTTATTTTTGCGTTAAAGTTTATCTTTCCGATGACACAAATAAAGCGGCAAACTTTTTTGTTTTGATTTCGATTATTGTTTGTTTTATTCATTACATTGGCCAGATAAAACAAATCAAACCGCTAAAAATGATTTCAACAATTACAACGGGCTTTATTTTATTTTACGAAACTTCGCTGCGCAATTATGTGGAAAATAGTTCTAACTATATTAGTTTTGAATTATTTAATACTTCATTTATCGTAATTTTGAGTGCGGCTATAATTTATCATCTTATAAATCTTCTTAGAAAAAAGATTGTCTTTAACCTTGCGATTTTTATTACGCCGGCCGCAATTCTTTTGCTAACCTGCATTGAAGATAAATATTCTATTATAGTTACATTCCCGCTGATTTTGCTTTTCTGTGTTTATTATTTTTATTATGCGTATAAAAATGATTCTTTGAAAATCGCAAACCTCAGCACAATTTACTTTGGACTTATGCTTATGATACGATTCTTTTCTTCGGGTTACGGGCTTGCAATTCAAGGCGTAACTTTAATTGCAATGGGAATTGTTTTGCTTGTGATGAATATTCTTATGACAAAAAGGAGAGAAAAAAATGAATAGAAAACGAATTATAATTTTTGCAGCTTTGATTGCATTTCAGATTTCGGCAGTTGCGTTTTTGTTCATCAAAACTGCTTCAATCAAAAATTATGCAACAAAAAATAATACGATTGTACGCATTCGCTGTACTGCGTACGATCCGTTTCATCCGCTAAAAGGCCGTTACGCACATTTAACTTTAAACAAAGATGATATTAAGGCTTGCGAAGAACAAACTGGAATTGAACTCAAAAATGTTCAAAAAGTTGCCGGCGATTATTATCTTCAGGAAGAATATGCGCTCACAATTGACGCAATGAAGCGCGAAGATTTTAACACACTAAATCCCGTTCTTGAACTTTACGTTGGCAAGAACGGAACTGTTGTGCAAAAGGCGCTTTATGTTACATTCAACGGAAAAGAACTTCCGATTGAACAATACATTAAAGACTACGCGCTGTAATTCAAAACCTGCTCGGTTACAAGCGGAATCAACTGCTTTTTGCGCGAAACAACGTCTTTAAGGTAATAAACATTTTCTTCCATTTTTGGAAAGCTGATAAATTGCTTGAATTTTGGATCGCAATCTATCAAAAGCACGCTCGAAAGTTTTGTAATGTCAGTTACCAAAAGGCACGCAAAAAGCGCTTTGTGGGCGCGGCGCTCAACGGCAAGCTCGCTCATAAATTCTGCTTTGCGCTTTAAAATTTCCTGAGGATTTCCAACTTCAATCTGGCTTGCAGTATAAGTAACTTTGCCTTCTGTGTATTCTTTCATATCCTGATGAATCAGTTCATCTGCCGGGCGGCCTCCAACTTTACTTCCAGCCATTAAAATTTCGTTTCCAAGCTCTTTAATGTCCAAATCAGTTATGCTCGAAAGATATTCGGCCATATCGCGGTCTGCATCTGTAACAGTTGCACTTTGCAAAATTAAAGTGTCGGAAAGAATTCCGCAAAGCAGCAGCGAAGCAACCTCTTTTGGAATTGGGATTTTATATTCTTTATAAAGCCCCGCAATTTGTGTTGAAGTTGAACCAACCGGGCGGTTAATAAAAGTAATTGGATTTTTTGTTGGTATTGAACCAATTCTGTGATGATCAATAACTTCAAGAATCTTATAGTGTTCTATACCTTCAACTGCCTGCGTAATTTCGTTGTGGTCAACCAAAATTACTTCGATGTTCGGCTCTTTCATAAGATCGTGCTCAGAAATCATTCCAATAACTTTGTTTTCATCATCAACTACAGGAAGATATTTGCAATGCGCATTTTTCAAAATTTCGCGGATTTTTGAAATTGTATCATTTTGATGAACAGTTGTAATTTCTAAATCGCCCATTCCAGAAACAGGCATTGAATAAGCAATCATCATAGAAGTTCGCGAAGTTGAATACGGACTAACTATTACAGAAACGCCGTTTTTTTCGGCAAGCTCGCGAAGCGACTTGTCTATTACACAATTTGAAGTTGTAATGAGCAGTTTGATTTTATGTTCAATACAAAGCCGCTGAATATTTTCGCGGTCGCTGGCAATTACAACAATATCTTCGCTTGCGTGAGAATCAAGTCGTTTTTCAAAACTTTCGAGCGACGAAGAACCAACGTGAATTGAAGCATTAAACTGCTTGTCTGCATCGCCGGCAACAAAAATTGGCTGCGCATTTAAAGTTTTTTGAATCAAACTGATACTTGTTGAAAAGCGGTGTTTTTTTTCGGGATTCAAAAGTGTCAAAACCCCTTTTGCAAAACCGCTGTAATGCAACAGCGACTGATATTTTCCTTCTGAATCTACAATTGGAAGCACTCGAGTTTCTGTTTTTTCCATTCGATTAATTGCTTCCCAAACAGAAATATCAGCTGTAACAGTTTCAACTTTGTCCTGCATAAAATATTTTACTTTTGGCAAAAGGTCTGGAATATATTCAGGGCGCTGGATTCCAAATTTTTCAAAAATGTACGAAGTCTGCGGATTTAAATGTCCCGCGCGGGCAGCCTTATATTCACAAAAGCCCAAAAGATTTTTTAGAGTTGCATAACCAACAGCAGAAACAACTGCGTCGGTATCGGGATTTCTATGCCCGATTATATAAATTGTCTTTTCCATACCTGCATAATATCAAAAAGTAAGCTAAGGGGAAATACTTTTGAAAATAACGAAAATAGATTTAAAAAACACAAAAATTGCTAAAACCCACAAATTAAAGATTCGCGCTTTTGTTAAATTAAAGCGCAGTTTTTTGCAATTCAGTTGGCCTTAAAGCGTTTGATATTTAAATGCAAAAATTCTATACTAACAATATTATGAAAACTTACAAATACGAAACTCACCTTCACACAAGTGAAGCAAGTAAATGCGGCTCTTCTGAAGGAGCAGAATATATTTCGGTTTATAAAAAACTTGGCTACGACGGCATTTTTGTAACAGACCACTTTTTTGGCGGAAACACAGCAGTTTCACACGAATTAGATTGGCACACAAGAATTGAACAATATTGCAAAGGTTATGAAAACGCGCTTGCCGAAGCAAAAAAGCAAAACGCAGCAGACGGCGGCAATTTTAAAGTTTTTTTTGGAATTGAACAAACTTTTAAGGGCGATGATTATTTGATTTACGGCCTTGATAAAAACTGGCTTTTTGATCATCCAGATGTTGAAACAATGAATCATCAGCAGCTTTTTGATGCCGTAAACCGCGAAGGCGGACTTATGATTCAAGCGCATCCTTTTAGACTTCGCGGCTACATTAATGCAATTCATATTCATCCGCGAGAAATTCACGGCATAGAAGTTTATAACGGCGGAAACACTCCAGACCAAAATGAACTTGCACTTTTTTATGCTAAAACTTACGACTTTCCAATGACAAGCGGTTCAGATATTCACAATATCAATTTTGCACTTGAAGAAAAAAACGCTCAAACAATGGCTGTTGGCGGAATGGAATTTGAAACTCCGCTTGATTCTTTGCAAGATTATATAGAACGAATCAAAGCAAAAAAAGGCAAAGTAATTTGCTAAAAACCTAAATAATCAAACCGTCGCGGCGCATTTTGGCTTCGTAAAGTTTTTTATCCGCCGCGGCAATAAATGCCTGAATAGACTTGTAGCTTTTTTGATAAGGCGCATAACCTATACTAAACGATAAATCATAAGGAACGCGCTCTTCTTCGCAAATATTTTTTAGCGCGTCGTTCATACTTTGGCAGATTTCTTGAACTTCCTGTTCGCTTTTAACATCAGCAATAATAATAAATTCGTCGCCACCATAACGGCCAATAAAATTTTTACCATTTTGATTTGCAACTTTAAGAGCATTTGCGCAGCGAATCAAAGCGGCATCGCCTTCAACATGACCATAAGTATCATTAATTTTTTTGAATTTATTTATATCAAGCATAAAAACGTAAAGCCCGCCATTTTCAGATTCATTTCGCATTCGCGAGCCAAGATATCGCATTAACTGATTTCGATTATTCAAGCCAGACAAAGTATCAACTGAAATCAAAAGATTTTGCAAATCAATATAAACAAACATAAACGCAAGCGTAATTCCAAAACTTACAGTTGGAATGCTTGGAACAACAATTTGAATAATTCCAATTGCAAGCGGGAAAATCAAAAACATAGACAAAATTCTATATTCAACAGATTTTAAATAAACCTTTGTTCTATAAGCCTTTGAAACAGCGTGCGCCGAAGTTATAATCGTGTACAAATGGCACAAAACAGTATGAGCAATTACAAGTGGCCCGCGATGATACACATTATCTGCATCAATATAAAAAAGAATTCCATTAAAATACGAAACCACAACGCCAATAATCACAACTACAACCGGAATGCGCGCAATAATTCTTAAACGGCGCATTTTAAAAACTCTTGACTCAAGGGCAATTTCAACATAGCAAAACCAAAAATAGCCCATTAAAATAGAAGTTATAAAATAAATCGCATTCGTTAAATAATTAAGAATTCTAGGCTCCGCAATCAATTTACTTTCTATAAGAGCCCAGTTAATTTCAGAAAGAAACGAAATAACGCCCATTATTATGGCTTTCATATAATAGCGCTGCTTTGTTTGCCTGTCATAATTCATAAAAAGACTGTATAAAATAATTCCCAGAATAAGACAGCAAAAGAAGTCTATTTCAATAATCCAAACATAGTCCATGAGTTCTCTCCAAAACTGCGCGACAGGCTATTTTAATTTTACAACCGTCTTTTAATAAAAACAAGAAAAAATCAATTTCCGCTTGCTTTCAGATTTGCCTTAAAACTTCTTTTTGTTTCTAAAAATAGAAGCGCTATTGACTCTTATTTTTTTGAATAATAAACTAATTATATCTTTTAGTGTTTTATGCACAAAACTTAAGGAGTTTTTTTATGAAAAGATTAGTATCATTCCTTTCCGTTGCACTTGTTGGACTTAGCATGGCCTTTGCAAGAGGCACTTATGCAGGTGATGTTCAATTCCACGTTGGCTTGGATCTTACAGAAGTAAAAATCGAAAGTCAAAATTATGAACTTAAAAAAGATTCATTTGCTTTTGATGTTGCAACATGGCATCTTTTTGCACTTAACGATGTAATCAGACTTGGTTTTACTGCAAGCCTTGACGGTATTGCTGGTAACAATCAGCTTGCTTATGATTTTAATGTTGGACCTGCAATTGGTTTTGATTTAGGAAATGTTGTTCGTTTTGGCGCAACAATCGGTTTGAATGTAGGAGGACAGGTTTCTTCTGAGGGAATAGACTATGTAAATGTTTTTTCAGAGCTTTTAGGTGCAACATTTGGAGTTCAGGCAAAATTTATTCCACAGTCAAAAGTAAGTCCGCTTATTGGATATCGTTTTGTATCTAGTTTTGCCAACAACTATGATGTAGAAGGCACTCATGTTACAAAATACAATGTTAAAGAAAACTTAAATTTTTATGAGAACGTATTCTACACAGGACTTTCTATTAATTTCTAATTCATAAATAAAATCAATATTTTTGGATTGCCCGCATTTTGAAGAACTAAAACAGAACTTCAAATGCGGGCATTTTTTATACAAAATCTTGATAGAATTTGACAATTTTAGATTTTTTCTTCAATATAAAATGCAATTATGGCTCAAATAAATCGTGGCGCTTTGCCAATGCTCAAACTAACACTTCCAATTGCAATGGAGCAATTTTTTAGAATTCTCGTTTCGTCTGTTGATACGATGATGCTCAGTTCTTACAGCAATCAAGCGGTTGCCGCAGTTGGACTTGTTTCACAGTATGTGTTTTTCTTAAATCTGATTTTTTCGGTAATTGGAACAGGTTGTTCTATCGTTCTTGCACAATATCTTGGCGCAAAAAAATCAGATGATGAATTGAATCATGTTGCACAAGCAAGTGCCATAATGGTATTTTTTACATCGCTTTTGCTAACAGCGCTTGTGATTTTTGGAACTGGCTGGCTGCTCGGAAAATATCAGCTGGAAGAAGAAGTTCGCCATTATGCCTGGCAATATTTTGTAATTTACGGCGGAATCTGCTGCTTTTTTAATGCATTCAGTTTGCTGCAAGGCGCAATTTTAAGAAGTTACGGCTACACAAGCGAAGCAATGATTGTTTCAATTGTTGCAAATCTTGTAAATGTTTTAGGAAATGCGCTTTCGCTTTACGGCTGGTTTGGGCTTCCAATTTTGGGCGTTCCTGGCGTTGCCGGCGCTTCTGGCCTTTCTATGATAGTTTCCTGCATTCTGTTTTTTGTGTTTATACAAAAGCGCCGCGATGTTCATTTTCACGCGCACGGAATTACAAAAGTGCCGCGCGAAAGTTTTAAAATGGTTTTAAAAGTTGGTATTCCTACCGCGGGCGAAAGCCTTTCATACAACGTAAGTCAAATAACAATTATGGCAATGATTTCCACACTTGGAACTTATGCAATGTCTGCGCAGGTTTACACAATGACAATTTGCCGCTTTGTATTTATTGGAGCAATGGCAATTGGTCAGGCAACACAAATCAAAACCGGCTATTTTGTTGGTGCAAAACAAAATGATGATATTTACAAAAAAGTTTTTAAATATCAGTTTGTTGCAACAGCAATTTCTATGATTATGATTTTCATAGCAAATGTCGTAAAAAATCCGGTTGTAAGAATTTTTACCGACATTCCAGAAGTACACACGCTTGTTTGCACTTTGCTGATTTATTCGACTTATATTGAATTTGGACGCGCGTTAAATTTGATTTACGTTGGAGCCTTAAAAGGCGCCGGCGATGTCCGCTTTCCTGTTTTTTACGGAATCTTTTCAAACTGGACATTTATGGTTTTAGGAAGTTATATTCTTGGCCTAAAATGCGGGCTTGGCTTGATTGGCTTTTGGCTTGGAATTGGAACAGACGAAACAACGCGCGGAATTGTAATGCTGTTCCGCTGGAAGAGCAAACGCTGGCAAAAACATTCGCTTATAAAATAAAAAAAAACTGTCGCATTTGCATTTTATCCCTTATAATTTAGATATAAAAAAATTACGAGGGACAAAATGTATCTTACTTATTCTGTTTATGCGCTGCTTATTGCGCTTTTAATTTGGGGCGGAAAATTCGCTGGAATCAAAAAAAATCAGTTTCATGAAGATTCAGCTTCGCTTGAATCAATGAAGTCGCTTCGCGGTTTTGCAGCAATTTGCGTAATTCTTCATCATATTTCGCAAGAATACGCATTTCAGATGGTTGGCGGAGAATACAAACCTGGCGAGCTGGCACTTTTTGTAAACGCCGGCTATCTTATGGTTTCCATTTTCTTTTTTTGTTCCGGTTTTGGCTTAATAAAAAGCCTCGAAACAAAATCAGATTATCTAAAAGGCTTCATAAAAAAGCGCGTCGTAAAAACTCTTGTTATTCCATATTATGTAAGCGTTATTATTTATACAATCTTAAGATTTGCAACTGGCGAAAGACTTTCGGCCGGCCAATGGATTACAGGTTTACTCGGAATATCAATGATAAATCTTTATGCCTGGTATCCGATTGTAGCTGCAATTTTGTACACAACGTTCTATCTGATTTTCAAAAACATCAAAAATCAAAAAGTCTGCTTTGGAATAATGGCCGGCATAATAATTCTTTTGGGAATGCTTTTTTGCGTAAACGGACATTTTACCTGGTGGGCTGGAGAAAAAAACTGGTGGCTCACAGATGAAGGCTGGAATAACGCAAAATGGTGGATGCAGGAAAAAATCTGGTGGTTTTCTGGCGAATGGTGGATAAACTCTTGCCCGGCTTTATTTATAGGAATGCTTTTTGCACGTTTTGAAAATCAGATTAGAAACTGGTTCAGAAGGTTATATCTGCCAAAATTCCTGCTTGTACTTTTGATTACTTTTGGAACACTTTGCCTTTCAGTTTATGGTCAAAACCGCTTTGGCTGGTGGACAGAGTTTAACGGAAACGGCCCGGACATTGGCAACAAAATTGCAACTTACTTTTGCCAAATCACTTTTAGTATGAGCTTTGTGATTATGATTTTTGTAATAATGCTAAAGTACAAAGTTTCAAATCCTGTAAGCAGATTTTTTGGAAAGATTTCGTTAGAAACTTATATGATGAATTTGATTGCAATTTCGGCCTTTTACTTTTTGATTTATAGACAAAACGGCTTTTATGGCAGCGCGCCTTATTACAAAGCTGGAAACTATAATCTTGCAATTTATCTTGTAGCAGTTTTTGCAGGCACAATTCTTTTGGCTTTAATTTACAAAGCTTTATGCAGCTTGCTTCAGCGGCTCATAAAATAACCTTAACAATTGAGGTTTTGCAATTAAAGGTATTTAAAAAGCAAATATCCAATTGCAAAACCAGCTGGAATTCCAAGAATCAGAAAGATTGCCTTAAAAAAAGGATTCATTTTTTTGTTTTCAGATGATGAATCAAGCTTTACTTCATAAAGAGTTTTGTCGGTTTCGTCTTTAATCTTAATCTTTCTATTCTCTGGCATATTAACCTCAAAATCTGAAATCGAATTTCGCTTCTTCTAATATAAATCAGAATTTGCGATATTTCAATAACTAAAAAAAGAGTGATTTATGGCAACAAAAAAAATTAATACAGTAAAAAATAATTTCTTTGCACTTTCACAAGTTTGGAAAATGTGCCCGCGCCTTGTGATTCATCTTGCAGTTTCTAAAGTTTTGTATTTTTTTGGCTGGCTTTTTTACAGCGCATTTTTTATGAGATTTGTAATAAACGCGCTTCAAGCCGGGCAAAACTTTCGCGCGATTATGACTTTTATTGCAATTACAATCGCGGTTTTTGCTTCAATGGCGTTTTACAACAGTTATATTTTAGGCGCCGTAAGACCAATTGCAGATACTCAAATCAACAAAAAGCTGTATCAAAAATTGTTCAAAAAATCGCGCAACGTTGAGCTGGAATGTTTTGAAAATTCTGATTTTTACGATAAATACACGCTCGCAATGAAAAACGCCGACACTCGCCTTATTGAAACTGTTGATACTTTTTTTGGTGTTTTGATTGGCTTTGTTGCAAGCATTTTCGCTTTTATTTTTATGTTCCAGGTTGATAAAATCTCGGTCGCATTTATTCTTTTTCCGATAATTGGAAATTTTTTCTTTCGCAGAGTAATAAATCATATTGAATACACAAGACAAAAAGAAATGGCGCCGCATAACCGCCGAATCGATTACATCAACCGAATTATGTATTTAAAAGATTACGCAAAAGAAATTCGCCTTACAAATATTTTCCGCCTGCTTAAGCGGCAATACACGCAGGCAATTACCGGCGTTTCTGATGTTACCAAAAAATTCGTTTTAAAATCAGTTTGTATGCATTGGTTTTGGGTAATGTTTACGTTCTCATTTATTTTTGAAGGCCTTTTGATTTATGGTGCCTACCGTACGTTAGTAAGCGAAACTATGAGCCTGAGCCAGCTTGCAGTTATTACAAGTATGATGGTTTCTACAACCTGGATTTTGATTGGTTTTACAGATTCGGTAACGGCTTGTTTTAAGAACGGACTTTTTATTGATTATCTTAGAACTTTTTTGGAATATCAGGAAAAAATTCCAGAAGATTACGACGGCGCAGATCCAGGAACAAAAATTGAATCAATTGAATTTCGCGATGTTAGCTTTTCGTACAAAGAGGTTCCAGTTCTTTCAAACCTGAATATGAAAATTGAAGGCGGAAAAACGTACGCGCTTGTTGGCCACAACGGAGCTGGAAAATCAACAATTATAAAACTGCTGCTTCGTTTTTATGATCCAACAAAAGGTGACATTTTTTTGAATGGCAAAAACATCAAAGAATTTAACTTGCAAAAGTACCGCGCTCTTTTTGCAACTGCGTTTCAGGACAACAAAATGTTTTCTATGAGCGTTGCCGACAATGTTACGCTTGGCGAAAATATTCCAAAAAAAGACCGCGAAAAAATTGTAAAAGAAGCGCTTGAGCTTTCTGGCGTTTACGAAAAAATTATGAGTCTGCCAAAAGGAATAAACACAACGCTTACCCGCGAGTTTGATGATGACGGTGCTGTGCTTTCGGGCGGCGAGTTTCAGAAAATTGTAGTTTCGCGGGCGTTTGCGCGCCGCTGCCCAATTAAAGTGTTTGACGAACCTTCGAGTGCGCTCGACCCAATCGCCGAATACAAACTTTTTGATAATATTCTTAAAGCCTGCAAAGAAAACACGCTGCTTTTTATTTCGCACCGGCTTTCTTCTGTTCAAAATGCAGACCACGTTTTTCTTTTGGAAAACGGAAAAGTGCGCGAAGAAGGAACTCACCGCGAGCTTATGGAAAAACGCGGCCTTTACGCAGATATGTATCAAAAACAGGCAGAAAACTATTTAGCAGATAAAACAAAACAAACAGAAGGAATTTGGGCATGAAAAATATTAAAAAAACGAAAATCGCAAAATCAGAAAAAATAAACAGCAAACAAAAAGGCCGCAACAAAACAAAAAAAGCGCGCACGTCAATTTTTAAAAATCAGCTTTTTCTTTGGAAACTTTGTTTTAAAACCTGCCCGTTTTTTATGATTTATCATCTTTATGATGCGTTTCGCTATCAGGGAATGATTTTTCTTGAGCATGCTCTTGGAATCCGCTATGTTTTGCGCTGCGCAGAATTTCACGAGCCTTTTACGAAAGCGCTTTTTTACATCGGCTTAATTTTGCTAATCAATATGATTCAAATTATTCCAGACGGATTTTATTGCTACAGCTGGAAATTTAAATGCAAACCGAAACTTTACCGCGCACTTAAAGAGCAAATGTTCAAAAAGGCTTCGGAAATTGATCTTTATTGTTATGATGATCCGCAATATTATAACGGCTTTGTTTTAAGTGTTTCTGAATCTGAAGCCGCAATTGACAGATTTTTAGACCTTTTGAATATGACAGTTCAGGCTTTTACGGCTTTGTTCACAACCGGAATTTTTTATTTGATTCTTGATCCGATTGGAATTGCATTTGTGTTTGCCTCGTTTGTTTTGCGCTTTGTGGTTTCTAAAAAAATGAATAAAGTAAACTACGATAATCGCATTGCAACAAATCCGCATATCAGAAAACGAGATTATGTGAGCCGAGTTTTTTATTTAAAAGATTTTGCAAAAGAACTTAGACTGCATCAAAACGCAGGCGTGCAGCTCGAAAAAGAATTTGAACAGGCTGATGATCAGATTATCAGCGAACATAAAAAAGTTGCCGCAAAACGTGTTTGGCTTCAGTTTTTAAAAGATTACGGCGTTGGTGATTTTTTAATTGACGGACTTTATATTACATATCTTGTTTACAAAGCAGCAGTTTTGCACAGCATTGCTTACAGCGACGCGGTAATTCTTTTTAACAGAACTGGAAGTTTGCGCGGAAGTATGAGCCGCTTTGCCGACCTTGTTCCAAAGGCTCATGAAAACAGTATGTTCATTGATAAAATCCGCGCATTTTTAGCTTATGAGCCACGCCTTAAAAATGATGTAGGCGAAAGTGTTCCGCAAGGCGCTGGTGAACTTTCGTTAAAGAATGTTTCTTTTAAGTATTCGCAAAACGGGCGCACAGTTCTTGATGACATTTCGCTTTCTGTAAAACCTGGAGAACACATTGCAATTGTAGGTTACAACGGAGCCGGAAAAACCACTTTAATAAAACTGCTTATGCGGCTTTATGATCCAACAAGCGGAATTATCAGTTATCACGGAAAATGTGTAAAAGACTTTAGCCCTAAAGATTATCACAAAAGAATTGGCGTTGTTTTCCAGGATTATCAGATGTTTGGCGCAAATCTTGCAGAAAACGTTGTTATGGATAATTTATCACAAACTGAACTTGAAGAGCGCGAACCAAAAATCAAAGCAGCCCTAAAAAATGCAGGTTTCGCGCAAAAGCTCAACCGGCTACCAGACGGACTTTTTACCCAAGTAACAACCGAGTTCGACAAAAACGGCGTAGATTTTTCCGGCGGCGAAAGCCAGAAAGTTGCAATTTCCCGTGCTTTTTACAAAGAAGCCGACATTCTGATTATGGACGAGCCGTCGAGCGCACTCGACCCAATTGCCGAATATGAACTTAATAAAGCGATGCAAACCGCCGCAAAAGGAAAGACTGTATTTTACATATCACATCGCCTTTCAACAACGCGCGATGCAGACCGCATAATTATGCTTGAACGCGGCAAAATAATCGAAGAAGGAACACACGCTCAGCTGCTTGCAAAAGGCGGCAAGTACGCAGAAATGTGGAATGCTCAAGCTGGAAAATACACTGGCTAACGAAGCGCTTTTGCAAGCCAACCTGTAACGCCATTTGGAAGCAGCGGCTCCATTGGCGTTCCGTCGTCAAACATCAGATTGCAATGTACTGGATTTATGATACAATGTTGCCCCATTTCAAGCCCAGCCAAATTGATTGACGCAATTCCGTGATCGCCATTACAAACCCAGTCTGGTGTAAAAACAAAACATCGGAACATACTCATCAGTTTTTCCAAACGCGGCTCAAGTTTTTTTTCATAGCTGATATACTCGTCGTGCTTTCCCATTGCCAAAAAAAGCCAGATATTGTTTTCTTCATAGCGTGCAAGTGTCATATCATCTGGTACATTCTGGCCGCCCATAGACAAAATTACATTAAAAAAATTGATATAAGAATCAACAAGACTAAAAGCAATTGTAGCACCGCGCGCATTTCCAAAAATCACTTTTTTGCTTACACCGCCGTTTGGTACAATTCTTGTAGTAATAAAATTGCAGATTAAATCATAAATCGGGCGAACATAAGAGTCATTCCAGCCGCCGCACAAAACTCCATTTTTATCGCGATATTCATTTGCAAGTGGAATCAAAAGATAAGCACCGCCAACCGCTTTTTGATATTCTTCTTTGGCGTAAAATTCGGCGCCCGCATAATTTATACAAACTTCGTTTTCCAAAGAATTAGTAGTTCCGTGCATAAAAATAAACAGGGGATATTTTTTGCCTTTTGCAAAACCATGTTCAGTCGGGTCATAAAAATAATAACCAAGTTTGTCAAAATCACAAGGAGTAAAAAAATCTTTATGAAAACACGAAAAATATTCGCCTATTTTATACGTTGTAGAATATGAGATAAATGCGCCTTCAGGAATTTCGCTTGCCCACGGTGGAAGCGGTTTTTCGTTCATTTCTTTCTCCTAATTTAATTATCATTTTAATAGTATAAAAAATCAAGTTTTTTTCCAAGTTGAAAAGGTGTACAAAACAACAAGTTTCTTATAATTTGATTTTAAATAAAGCGCCGTTTCCGTTTGTATTTTCCGCAGAAATTTCCGCATTAAGAGCATTACAAAGTGATTTTGCAATTGAAAGTCCAAGTCCAAAGCCGCCGGCAGCCCGCGTATGCGCTTCATCAGCCCGATAAAATCGTTCAAAAATATGGTCAATCGCAGAATCTGCAAATCCCTTTCCGTTATCACTTTCAAAAATCAAAAGCTGCCCGTTTTCTGATTTTTCTGCCCAAAGTTTTATTGTACAATTTTGGCCGGCAAACTTTACACTATTTGAAACTAAAATTGTCAAAATCTGATGTAGCATTTCCGAATCAGTTTTTAGCAAAAAAGCGCCGCGCGTTTCGCAGATTTCAAAAATCACATTCGGATAAACTGTCAAAAATTCCTCTTTTACGCGGTCAAAAATGTCAACAACATCAAATTCCAAAATCTGCGGAATTATTCGCCCGCTTTCGAGCCGCGAAATTTGCAAAAGATTTTCAATTATCGAATGCATAGATTTTGCTTCATCTTTTATGGCATTCAAAGATTTTTCGAGCTGCTCGGGATTTTCTTTTCCCCAGCGAAGCAGCAAATTTGCCTGCCCCGAAATTACTGTGAGCGGCGTATTAAGCTCGTGCGAAACATCGCTTGAAAACTGCCGTTCGCGGTCAAAATCAGCTTTAATTCTTGCAAAAAGATTATTAAAAGTTTTAGAAAGTTCATCTATTTCGTCGCCGCGCCCCGTTAAAGGCAAAAGTTCATCAAGTTTTTGAGTGGACATTGATTGCGCAGCCTTTGTGATTCTTACAACCGGCTTTATTGTATTTTTTGTGATAAAAAGCGAAACCAAAAACGAAAGTAAAAGAATCGGAATCGCCATAAAAAGAAGCGCAAGCGGAAGTTTTGCAAAAATTATTGTAAAGGAATTTTGTTCGATATTTTGCGCAACCGCAACTGTCAAATTTCTATTCCAAATTTTATGATTTTTTGCAAAATATAAAATATCAAGATTTCCGTCAAAAAAGAAATCTTTTTCAAAATAATGTTTTGCTTTTTGGCCAGTTTCTTTTAACAGCGGAAGAAAAGGATCGTTTGTTGCAATAATTTCCTGGCTGTCGCAATCATAAGCTATGTAAGTCAAATAATAAGGAAGCTCTGGAACAAAAAACCGCTCGTCGCCATTTTCCTTTTGAATCTGAAAATCCTGCAGAAAAAAAAAGATTTTTTCTTCAGCTTTTACAAGTTCCTGAGTTTGACTAAAATTTATAAGCGAACGAACAAAAACGAGAATAAAAAACGAAAGCAAAATTACCGCAGTTGTAAGAATAAACATAAAACGCAGCGAAAGCCTTGCGGCAAAAGTATGTTTCATTTTGCACTACCCCATCATATAGCCGGCACCGCGCACAGTTTTTATATATTCATCTTTTGTGTGCTCAGAAATTTTTGAACGTAAATAGCCAACATAAACGTCAACGGTATTTTCATCAATAAAATGATTTTTGCCCCAAATCTCATCTATAATCTGCTGGCGCGAAAGTATTCTTTTTTGATTTTCCACGAGCATTTTTAAAAGCAGAAATTCTGTTTTAGAAAGCTGAACTTCAAAAACTTCTTTGCAATTTGTCGGCAAAGCAGAAGCAGAGGCAAGTTTTTTTTCTTCTGATTTTTTTTGAACTTTTATGCTAAAACTCATTCTATCCAAATTAAGCGTAAGATTTTTAAAAGAAAGTTCCGCCGCTTTTGTTTTTGAAAAATTGACTCGTCGCAAAAGCGCGTTTATTCTTGCAAGCAATTCTTCAATTTCAAAAGGCTTTGAAATATAATCATCTGCGCCAAGATTCAGCCCATTAATTTTATCGATAGTTTCGCCGCGCGCAGTTTCTAAAATAACTGGAACCATAGATTCAAACCGAATGCGGCGCAAAACTTCAAGGCCGTTTAATTCAGGAAGCATAATATCGAGCAAAATTAAATCTGGTTTTTCGCTTTTAAATTTTTCGAGAGCTTCGCGCCCATTTACAGCAAGGCAGGTTGTGTAACCTTCGTGTTCCAGTTCGGGAATCACAAAATCAAAAATGCCCGAATCATCTTCTACAACAAGAATTTTCAATTTTACCTCGAAACTTCAACAAGAATTTCAACTGGCTCAATCACAACTTCAGAAAAAGATTTGATTTTTTGAACCTTGACTTTAAAAGTATTTCCAGAAATCGGAATCAGTATTTTAATTGTATCACCCTTTTTATTAAAAGCAAACCTTAGGCCTGGCGCAAGCGGCTTATTATTTATAAGAATCGAATCGGGCTTTGCAGAGCGCGGATTTATCATCTGATTAAAATAAATATCAAGGCAAACACAATTTTCGTCTTTGCGAACGCATTTTATATGATTTATTTTCAACGGAAGATTTTCAGAGTAAGTTCTGTTTCCATGAAAATGAATTATATTATCTGGATTTTTGGGTGGCGGAGGCGGCAAATTAAATTGCACTTTAAAAAATCCTTCTTCAAGCGAATCCTGGCCAGAGGCTAAAGGAGGAAAACACTTCGAGCCAGGATTTGCAGAAGAAGCCGTACAAGGTACGGTTATAATGAGCGAGAAAAAAAGAAAATGAAGTAAGGTTTTCTTCGACATTCTCATACTTGCATTATATTCTAAATAACACAAAAGAAAATGAAAAGTTGCAAAGAATTTCATAAGAATTTTCTTAGAATTAATTGCAAAATATCGTTTACGACATTTTGCAATTGGCGCATTTTTGCTTTACAAAAAGCGCTTAAAAATAAAAAAGGAATCTGCTGTGCACTTAAAAATGCATAACAGATTCCCTTTGTTTATATTTTGCTTTTAAGATTATTTTTTAAGCAATTCTGCTAACTTTTCAGCTGTGAATCCAAGATATTCAGCAACCTTGTTTGCAGGGCCAGATGTACCGAATGTATCGATACAGAAGCAGTTTTCTTTTGAAGTAAACTGGAGCCATTCCATAGAAATGCCAGCTTCTGTACAAACAATGCGTTTTGTATTTCCGATAATCTTGTCCTGTTCAGCCTTTGAAAGTCCTTCAAATTTCTTTAAATCTGGAACAGAAACTACGCGGATTGCTTTTCCACTTACAAGACTCGCAGCCTTCAAAGCCATATTTACTTCAGAACCGCTTGCAAGAATTGTAATGTCAGGATTTGCACTTCCTTCCTGAACAATGTAAGCACCCTTTTCTGCCATATTCTTCTTCCAGTCTTTGTCTGCTTTTTCGTAAACAGCAAGAGCCTGGCGAGTAAATGCCATACAAACCGGATGATCTTTACTTGCATAAGCCATATTCCAAGCCTGCATAGATTCTTCTGGATCACCAGGACGAATAGCCTGAACGCCAGGAATTGCACGCAAAGAAGTCATAGTTTCAATTGGCTGATGAGTTGGACCGTCTTCTCCAACGTAAATAGAATCGTGAGTGAAAACGTAAATTACAGGCTGCTTCATCAAAGAAACTACGCGCAAACTTGGACGAAGATAATCTGCAAATACAAGGAATGTAGCACAGAATGGACGAAGTCCGCCATGCAAAGAAATACCAGCACAAACTGTAGACATTGCAAATTCGCGGATACCGTATTCAATTGTGCGGCCAGCGCGATTAGCTGGGCTGAAAGTTCCATTATCAGTTGCTTTAAATGCAGTTTTGTTTGGTCCCATAAGGTCTGCAGAACCACCAACAAGGTTTGCAAAACGAGCTGCAATAACGTTCAAAGCCTTTCCAGAAGCGTCGCGAGTTGCACAAGCGTCGCCAACTTTGTATTCAACATCTTTTACAGATTCATCAGTTACAGCGTCGCTGTGGTAAGAATCCCAAAGTTTTTTAAGTTCAGGATTTTCTTTTGCCCATGCGTCAAATTCTGCATTCCAGTCTGCTTCAGCTTTTGCAAATTCAACTTTTTTAGCAGCAAAATAATCATAAGCTTCTGGAACAACGTAGAAATCTTTATCAGTTGGAAGTCCCAAAGTCTTTTTAGCTTCGATAATTCCTTCTGCACCAAGAGGAGCACCGTGAACATCAGCTGTGTTCTGTTTTGGAGCACCTTTACCAATTACAGATTTAAGCATAATCAAAGAAGGTTTGTCTGAACATTTTTTAGCTTCAGCAACAAGTTTTACAATACCTTCAACATCATACATATCACCTTTCAAAACCTGCCAGCCATAAGCCTCGTAGCGTTTTGCAATATCATCTGTAAAAGTAATGTCTGTACAACCGTCAATAGAAATCTTATTCTGATCGTAGAAAACAATGAGTTTACCAAGTTTAAGGTTTCCGGCCAAAGAACAAGCCTCAGAAGCAACACCTTCCTGAAGACAACCTTCTCCAACCAAAGAATAAGTATAATGATCTACGATAGTATGTTTTGGAGTGTTGAATTTTGCTGCGAGCATACTTTCTGCAATTGCCATACCAACAGCCATAGAAACACCCTGTCCAAGAGGACCACCAGTACATTCAACACCATCAGTATCACCATATTCAGGGTGACCAGGACATTTAGAACCAACCTGGCGGAAATTCTTTATATCGTCCATGCTTACTTTGTAGCCAGCAAGATGCAAAATACTATAAAGCAACATAGAACCGTGACCTGCTGAAAGTACAAAACGGTCTCTGTCTGCCCATTTTGAATTTGCAGGATTGTGCTTCATTACTTCACCATACAAAACAGCAGCAGCTTCTGCCGCACCAAGAGGAAGTCCCGGGTGACCAGAATTAGCCTTCTGAATTGCGTCCATAGACAAGCTGCGGATAGAAAGTGCAACTGCCTCAACACCTTTTTTGTTCATAATAATATACTCCTAATATATTTTTTTAATATAAATAATACGCGATAATTCTATTGATTTAAAGGATTTTTTTACGAAAGTTCTTTAATAATTGAAGCAAGAACAGCTTCGTCAGAACGAAGCTCAAGAGCCTTTCTGAATTTTGAATCTCTAAAAAGCCCTGCAAGAGAAGAAAGCACCTTAAGATGAATTTGAGAATTATGAGCCAAAAGAATAAACATTACAAAAACTTCGCGCTCATCAGGAGCCTTCATATCAATTGGATTCTTAAGATAAACAACACAAATGCGCTGCTCAGATTCAGTTCTCATAATAGGAGTGCGGGCATGAGGAAGCGCAATACCGTTTCCTACAGCGGTGCTCAAAACAGCTTCGCGTGCACACAATGCATTATAAACAGTATCAGAAGTCATACCGTCAGGAAGATCTATCATCTTGCAAACTTTTGCATAAATTTCCTGCGGAGTGTTTCCTTCAACATTCTTAAAAACACCACCTCTATGAATAAGCTGCACTAAATCAACCTCTTTTTCTTCCATAATAAAAATATCTCCTAAAAATTATTCAGATTTTACCAATTCAAAACCTTTAAAACGGTTACTTTCCAACGCTGAAAATAAAGTTCCACAAATTTCATCAAAAGTTTCTTCCATTCCTTCCAAAGAAAGAGCAACATCATCAGTCGGAAACTCCTGACGCATATACACATTTTCCACTTCTTCCAAAAGCCGGCAAACATGACTGTAAAGCTGCGAAAGAATAACCAGCTCTTGCTGCGGAAAATTTTCCACATCAACTCCAGAACTGCTGATTTCGCAAAAAAGCTCGCTTACGCGCGTAAACAAATCAAGAATTCTTTTACGCAGTTCAGCAATCGGATAATCAGAAAACTGATTATACATCTTTTCAAGTATATCATTACGCTTTTCTATATTCAATAATACAAAGCGCCGCTCAGAAGGAGAAATCAGCGCCATATTAGGAAAAATCTTATTCACAACATCTTCAAAATCATCAGAAATATCAGTTTTTCCGCGAGATTTATCGTAAATTCTGTCTTCGAGAATCGCATCAATTACATGCGGCGTTAATGTCAAAGACATATCAGTAATGAGCAAAGCACGATTTAAGCCAGGCGCGTTCCACTTGCCAATGTAAGGAACCTGCTCGCCTTTTCGCCAAATGCGAGACTCAACACCATAAGGCTCAAAACTGATTTTTGAAGTGTGAGCCAAAAATTCTTCGATAGAGCCGCAATCATGAACACAAAGCTGCTCTTGATTTTCAAGAAACAAAAAAGAAAGCTGTTCTTCAATAGAAGATGACGGGCCGTGACGGTCAAAACTTTCAAGAAGCCCATTTTCAAAAAAAGTGTACCATTCTTCGCGTCGAACAGCTTCATCAGAAATCATCATAGAAGAAATTCCACTAGATTGATGACGCATTTCTACAATACAATCGCCCCAGCTTACAACACGACAAAGAATTCTGTCGCCATATTTAAATTGACCAGAGCCAACAATGCTAGAAAGCGGCCAACAAGTCAAATTAATTTCCTGCGGCATAGAATACTGAACAGAACTCATTGGCAAAGATTTATTGCTTTTGTCGTTAAAAATATAGGGAATAACATAACCTTCGCCAAAAAGCGCAAAAGTGTCCATAGCAAGATTCATAGAAAAAGAATCAGAAGAACTTTCAATAAGCTCGCCGTTTACCATTACAGAAATACTGTCTGGCGGAATTTGAGAATTAGTAAAAGGAATACAACGATGACCAATAATTATTTTTCCTTTTTCAACTTCTTCGCGACTAGGTTTAAAACTAAACCAGCGGCCAGTAAAAACGCCGGCACGAGTTACAAATTCATTATTAACAAGAGAAAAAACAAGCTCAGAAACCTGAAGAATTTCTTTAGCATCGTTCTTTGAAATTTTTGCACCCTGGGATTTCAAATATTTGTAAAAATCATCAGCAGTAAAAACATCAAGCTGCGCAGTCAAATATTCTTCTATAATATTATTCGTTCGATAATCCACGAAGGTATTTTAATCCAAATAAACAAATCTGTAAATTAGTACAGCAATTTGATATAATTATTTTTATGAAATTGACATTTTTAGGAACCGGAACAAGTCATGGAGTTCCAGTTATCGCTTGTGATTGTGAAGTTTGCAAATCAAAAGACCCGCGCGACAAAAGAACAAGAAGCGCAGCTTATATAGAAACAAATGATAATAAGTATATACTAATAGATATTGGCCCAGATTTTAGAGAACAGGCATTGCGAGAAAATATTCGCCAAATAGATGCAGTTCTTTTGACACATAGCCACGCAGATCATCTGCACGGAATAGATGATTTACGAAACTTTAGCTGCATAATGTCCAACAAACCAGATAATCCGCAAAATGAAAAATATGCGCGGCCGCCGATTCCCATTTACACAAACAAAGCAACCGCCCAAGACATAAAAAATCGCTTTTCATACTTATTCAGCGCGCAAGCAGACGGCGGCGGTCATGCCAAAATCCAAATCTGCGACATCGCCGAATTCCAAAGTTTTCATATTGGCTCCGCAAAAATCACCGAAATCCCAATACTGCACGGCAAACTCAAAACTTCAGGCTGGCTTCTCACAGAAAATCAAAAATCCGTAGCGTACCTCACAGACTGCAACGAGATACGCGAAACCTCTTTTGCTCACATAAAAAATTTGTGCGCTGGCGGCCGCCTTGTCCACCTCATAATCGACGGACTCCGCATAAAACCGCATTCCACCCACTTCAATTTCCAGCAAGCTCTCCAAGCGGCCGCCAACCTCAACGCCGAACACGTTTGGTTTACACATCTCACACATAATTCGTCGCATGAACAAACCCAAGCCTACTTAGACGAACATCGCAAAGATTTTCCACAACTCGCTCAAACAAAAACAATCAGCCCAGCTTACGACGGCCTTGTTATAAATACAATATAGGCAGGCAAAACTTACATTTCTTTAATAATCTTCTTGTTAAAAAAAATAACCCCTCTGTCGAACCAGCGGGGTTTTCATGCACTCAAAACAAAACTTAGTTCTGAGCAGCTTCAGTTGTCTTTGGAACGCGAACCTTCTTCTCAATAAAGCCACGGCTAAGACAGTTTGAACAAACTTTAAGAGTTCTTACTGTACCGTTAGGCAAAGTAGCTTTTACACTGTGAAGGTTAGGTCTCCATGTTCTGCGAGTATGGTTCATAGATTTACTAACTTTATTACCAGACATAACGCCTTTTCCGCAAACATCACACATTCTTGACATTTTCTTTATCCTTCCTTATATAAAACAGTTTTCCCACACAAATAACAATAGTTTAGAAAGAATATACAAAATCCATAAAAAAGTCAATTACCGAAAATTGAATTTATACAAATTCATAAGGAGGGGGACGCAACAAGTTGCTTACCCCCTTAAAATCCCCAATCTAAACTTTTAATACCACTTAATCCCTAATAAACCGTTGTGAACCATAACTGCTCCTTTATTATTATCAATAATTTCTTGCACAGGTTCAGAAAAATCAAAAACACAGTTTATAGCAGCAACCGCTGCTAAAGCAAAACCAAAGAAGAAAAAAGAATATACAAGCAAGGCAAAATAAGTATATCTTTCCTTAAACGAATACTCTCTCCGGCAGCAGATTAAGAATAAAATCAAATATACTGCATAAAAAAGCGCAGCAAACTTCATAAATCTTCCCGTAGAAATTATCATATAATCTTCAAGCATTCGCCAGCCAAGTCCAAACACCGGACAAATAGCCCCTAAACATACAGTCGGATAAATTGAGTTTCCTCTCTTATCAAAATGAATCCAGCCATCAGAATAATTAATAATTAAAAGCAGAATAAACGGCAACAATCGTAAGAAAAACCGGTGTCATCATTACAAGGACAATTAAAGCCAGATATACAAATATATTTCTAATTCCATCTAAGGCTTCATAAATTAAGAAACCAATTCCCAGCAGATAAAAAACACCAATTATCGCCATTGTAATAATGACGTACTTTTTCTTTGTGTTAAAAGTTCTCATATCACTTTCCGTACTGCGCTTCGATATCCCGAATCTGGTCTCGAATGGCGGCGGCCTGCTCGTATTCCATTCGGTCGGCGCAGGCAGACATTTCGGCGGTAAGTGCTTTTATAAGTTTGTGCCGGTCTTTTGGATTAAACAGATTTGCTTCTTTTTTGAGAACTTCAAGCTGCATTGTTGCATTTTCGTCTGCATTTTGTTTTTCGTGAACAAGAATATCTTCTACGGCCTTTGAAATTGTTTTTGGCGTAATTCCGTGCTCTTTGTTGTAGGCTTCCTGAACTTCGCGGCGGTGCTTAGTTTCCTTAATAGCCGCTTCCATTGCAGGACTTTTGTGATCGGCGTACATTACAACCTTTCCTTCGGCATTGCGCGCAGCACGACCAATAATCTGAATCAGAGACGTTTCCGAACGCAAAAATCCGATTTTATCTGCATCAAGAATTGCAATAAAACTAACTTCCGGAAGGTCAATTCCCTCTCGCAAAAGGTTGATTCCAATAAGAACGTCAATTTCGCCGGTGCGAAGGCTCTTTAAAATTTCAACGCGCTCAAAAGTATCAATTTCCGAGTGAATATATTTTACCTTAAGTTTGAGTTCCGTAAGATAATCCGTAAGATCTTCGGCCATTTTTTTAGTAAGCGTCAAAATCAAACTGCGCTCGTGCCGTTCAATTCGTTCGCGAACTTCTTTGTAAATATCTTCCATTTGGCCTTCACTCGGCCGAATCTCAATAATCGGATCCAAAAGTCCAGTTGGGCGAATCAGCTGCTCAACAACCTGCGAACTCTGTTTGATTTCTTCAGGGCGCGGCGTTGCAGTAACATAAATTATCTGATTCATCTTAGCGTCAAACTCAGATTTTTTTAAAGGCCGATTATCAAAAGCAGAAGGCAAACGGAAACCAAAATCAATAAGATTCTGTTTGCGGCTTCGGTCACCTTCGTACATTGCGCCAATCTGCGGAACAGAAACATGCGCCTCATCAATCATACACAAAAAATCATCAGGAAAATAATGCAAAAGAGTTGCAGGCGGCTCACCGCGTGCGCGGCCGGAAATTGGCCCGGAATAATTTTCAATTCCCGGGCAAGTTCCCATTTCGCGAAGCATTTCAATATCATAAGTTGTGCGTGTTTTAAGACGTTCAGCTTCAAGCATTTTGCCGGCTGCGCGAAGTTCTTCTACCCGCTCATCAAGTTCAGTTTGAATGCGATTTGTAGCTTCAATAAGTTTATCTTGAGGAACAACAAAGTGCTTTGCCGGATAAAAAACCGTTTCTTCAAGTTCGCCGGTAACAGAACGGTCAAGCACATTAAAGCGCTGAACGCGGACAACATCTTCCCAATCAAGCAAAATGCGATACGCTTCGTCAGTTTCCATATAAGGCGGAAACACTTCAATTACATCGCCTTTTATGCGAAAGTTTCCCCGCTCAAGCACATTGTCATTTCTGCTGTATTGCATAGAAATCAGTTTATTTGCAAACTTTTTAATATCAAGCGTTTGGCCAACTTCAACGTGCACGCGCATACCCTTGTAAACATCAGGCATACCCAAACCATAAATACAGCTGACAGTTGCAACAACAATAACGTCGCGCCGCTCCATAAGGCTGTAAGTGGCAGCAAGTCGCATTTGGTCAATTTCGCGATTAATATCGCAGTCTTTTTCGATATAAAGGTCGCGCGCCGCTACATAAGCCTCAGGCTGATAATAATCATAATAAGAAACAAAATATTCAACAGCATTATTCGGAAAAAAGGATTTAAACTCGCGGTAAAGCTGAGCCGAAAGAGTTTTATTATGGCTGATAATCAAAGTTGGGCGCTGCACCTTTTCTATGATTTTTGCCATTGTAAAAGTTTTTCCAGAACCAGTAACACCCTTTAGCGTCTGAAACTTATCGCCGCGCAAAAATCCTTCAGAAAGTTTTTCAATAGCCTGTCCCTGATCTCCGCTAGGCTCAAAAGGCGAAACAACTTCAAATTTCTTCATAAATGCCGCGCCCTATTAACTTTCAACAAGTTTGATTTTAAGCGTAATATTTTTTCGATTTCGGTAAACAGTAACAGTTACAACATCGCCGGCTTTCTTACTTTCCAAAGCAGAGTAATAATCAGCCAAAGTCGTAATAACAATATCATCAATTTGAGTAATTACATCGCCACCAATATAAATAATATCACGGCGCGAACCATAATAAGCAGCTTCAGAACCGCCTCTAAGGCCAGCGCTTTCAGAGTTACCGCCGCGCGCTACTTCAGAAACAAGAACACCAGTTGCAATATCAAGCCCAGAATACTGCGCAATTCGGCGGCTCATTTGAATTACAGTTGCGTCTAAAGTACCACGCTGAACCTTTCCGTATTTAATCAAATCAGCTACAACACGAATTGCAGTTTCAGAAGGAACCGCAAAGCCAACACCGGCCGAACTACCAGAGCTAGACTGAATCATCGTGTTAATACCAATCATTTTTCCAGAAGTATCAAGCAAAGGGCCGCCAGAGTTTCCAGGATTTATAGCCGCATCAGTTTGAATCATATTGCGGATAATACGATTATTAGAATTCTGAATAGGACGACCAAGACCAGAAACAATACCAGTTGTCATCGTTCGCTCAAGACCGAACGGGTTTCCAATTGCGATAACACGCTGGCCAACCTTAAGAGAAGCAGAAGCGCCAAAAGCAATAGTTTTCAATTCCATTCCGCTAGGTGGAGTAAATTTAATAACAGCAAGGTCGCTGTCCAAATCAGTTCCAACAACAGTTGCTTCATATTGAGTTCCATCAAAAAGCGAAACATAAATTTTCGAAGCATCTTGAATAACGTGAACGTTAGTCAAAATATAACCGCGCTTATCAATAATAGAACCACTTCCGCTTCCGCCGTCTTGAACATAAGGCTGCAAAAACCAGTCATAAGCCGTAACTTGAGTATTAATATTCACAACCGCTTCGTTACAAAGCGAATAAACATTAATATTTTGAACTTCAATTTGAGAATATTGCGAGCCTGCATTTGCAACAGAAATCACGCCAGCAGGATTTTGTTCCAAAAAAGAAACCGAATCCGAAAAATCAGAATTAGTAGCAGAAGCATCAGAAATAGCCGCCGCAACACTTTCCCTTTGCGCCGATTCAGCCTTAGCAGCTTTTTTTCTGGAAACATTAATGCAAATGGCTGAAGTTAAAAGCACCGCAGCTGCCGTACATACAATAGAACACCATAAAATCTGATTACGAGAATAAAGTTTCATACCTATAATTTAATAAAATGTAATCAAATAAACAACCTCACATTCGTTCAGCAGCCTCATCAAAAACCGCATTTTCGCCAATAAATAACGATTTTTTATCAAGAATTTTGTTTTCCACAAAACTAAAGTACGATTCCCGGCTCACAATCACATGGTCGAGCAATTCAATCCCCATAATTTCCGCAACCGCCAAAAGATTCCGGGTTACAACAATATCTTCTTGAGACGGATTACAGTTTCCCGAAGGGTGATTGTGGCTCACAATAATAGCCGCCGCATTTTCCTTCATCGCAACCGAAAAAATTTCGCGCGGATGAATTAAAGTGCGGTTTAACGTTCCCACAGTAATCACATGAATCTGAATAATTTCGTGACCGCCATTCAACGTTACAAGTAAAAAATGCTCCTTATCATTTACCGCATAATTTTGAATAAAAGGCACAATATCTTCAGGTTTATGAATTGGCGCCCTAAGATGATTGCTTCGCCGCCGCCCAAGTTCCAAAGCCGCAGCAATAGCAAGCGCTTTACTTTGCCCAACACCGCGAAGTTTCAAAAGATTCCGCACAATCTCGCTCGAATCAGAATCATTAAGAACACCAACAATTTTTTCAGCCAAAACATCAACCGAAACAGCCTTAGAACCAGAGCCCAAAATCAACATCACAAGTTCTTCATCAAAAGGATACAAAAGCCCATGTTGCAAAGCCTTTTCCCGAACATCAAACTTAACCTTGCCAAAACCAGTTTTATAAACAGATTTTTTAGAGCCAGCACTGCGACAATTTTCACTTTCCGCACAATTTTTCTTTAATCTTTTCATAAAATCCCATATATATAATTGCCCCAATATTCCAAAACAGGAAAAGATTTTCCAAAAAACTTCAAAAAACTTTCAAAAATTCAAAAAAAAAATCAAAATTTCCGACAATAAAACTATGAACAACAAAAAACTAACAAAGCTAATAAAAATTTCAGCACTCGTTTTTGCAAGCGCATTAATTTTTTCGTGCAAATCCGTTCCACAACACAAAAAAACACTTTCCCGCCGCCTTTCCGCACAAGGAAAACTCAACGCAGCACAGCTTGCCCAATATTTTTTAGAAAAAAATCCGCAGGAAGACCGCGCGCACATACAAAAATTTGCACAATATTACATAGATGAAGCGGCCGCCGAAGGAATCAACTCCGATGTTGCATTTGCCCAAATGTGCCTCGAAACCGGCTACCTGCGCTTCGGCGGCCTCGTTAAACCCGATTTTTACAATTTTTGCGGACTTGGTGCAATGGACGCAGCTCACCCTGGCGAGCAATTTCCCACCGAGCAGCTTGGAGTACGCGCGCACATACAGCACCTTCACGCTTACGCAACAACACAGGAAGTAAAACTCAAAAACGAGCTGATTGACCCGCGCTACAATTGGGTTCACAAAACAAAATATGTAGAAGATATTTTTGGTCTTGCCGGAAACTGGGCTTCAGACCCAAATTATGGAAATAAATTAGACGTGATTCTTTTTAGAATGGAAGAAATAATTAATTAAGATTTTTTGGCGGCTTCTTTCGCGACCTTACTTTCGTAAGGTCGCGAAAGCCGGCAGTTACGCGGCTACCCTACGGTCGGCCCCTTCCGCAAGCTTACGCTTGCTCCAGGTGGCCCGCTTCGCGGCCGCTCCATTGCCTAGCCGTTGTTCACACTAAGCACCAATCGTAGTACCAAAATATTCTTTGTCTTCCAAAATAGCCTTAATGTTGGCAATATTTTTACCGCCGGCACAAATAACTTTCATACCAAGCTCGCTTGCCTTTTTAGAAGCAATCGGGTCAAACGGACAGTTTTTTCCAGGAGTCCACTCGTCGCCCACCATTTTACGAAAATCAGCCCAGCTGATTGTATCCAAAGGTTTTGCATCAGGATTTTTACGAGGGTCATCAGTATAAACTTTTTCAATATTGCTAAGATTTACAATAGTTTTTGCATCAAATTTTTCACCAAGATAAACAGCATCAGTATCTGTAGAAAATCCCGGTTTCCAGCCGCTTGCAACTAAAACCTGGCCGTCAAACTTCAAATCTTCAACAGTAGGATTATAAACAACATCGTTTTTACAATAAGAACCAAAACAAGCCTTTAAAAGCTGCGCATTAATTCTTGTTGCCATAATTCCAATCCAGTCTGCAGCATTTGCATCAAAAGAATCGCCAGTTTTTTCACAAACCTCTTTAAAACCATTCTGATATACACGCGCAGGAGCTCCACCGCCAGCAACCAGAATCAATCTGTTTTGCTTGTCGGAATCAAGCCATTTTTTACACATTGTTACAAACTCACTCAAAAAAGCGCTGTCTGGTTTATCTGGCGCAATAATCGAACCGCCTACAGATAAAATTTTTGTCATATATTTTAACCTCCGTTACGACTTAAACAGTCGGCAAGCACAGCTTGCCTCTAAGACATTCTTTCGAAGCACCGTTAAAAAATGGCCGCTGTCGCAGCCCATTTTTTACAATTCTTCGATTTTAGCCTAATAAACACCCTTAACTACCGGAATACTCCAATAGCTGCTATATTTTGCTGTATCTTTGTTTGCTTCTTCCCAAATCGACTGGAGAGCAAAACTTCTTGGCTGCTGAACAATTTTACTTTCTGCGCTAAACGGCTTAAGTTTGCTCCAGCCGCGCGAAAATAAAATGTGGTGCGAATCCATATTTCCAAAATAAAATGATTTATCGTCTTTCCATTCGCTATCAGACCAGCGCTTATATTTCAAGCCAGCTCCAAGTGCCGCATCAGCTGGAATCCAGCCAACCTTATCAATATAAAACTCGCACCACCAGTGTAGCTGAGTTTGCAAATCCTGATTAACAAGCACGCCAGCATCAGTATAAGCTGGAATTTCTGCAGCACGCAAAAGAGCTGTAAAAATTACCGCAAAATCATAAGCGTCGCCAACACTCGTTCTAATTAAATCAAGCGGGTCAGAATCACCTTTTCTAATATTTGGCATAACCGAATATTTTGTTGAAATATAATTATAAATTAAGCGCGCCTTATTATACGCATTTTTTTCATTGCCAATAATTTTTGCACAAAGATTTTTTACTTCCAAAGAATCGCTTGGCACAAGAGAATCAGCTTTTAAAGCTGCGCCCAAAAGATTTTTGTCAGTATTTTTGTACATTCCAATTTTCAAAGGATTTACTTTTGTGCGTTCTTCGTAAACTGTAAGCACAAAAGTCTGCTTAAATACACTTTTTGGCGTATTGTTTCGGTTCTTTGTAATCTGGTGAATCAAATTATTCTGATAATTTGTAAAAATCGGCTCAGGAACAATCTCTGTAACTTCAACCAAAGGCTGCGAAGGGCATGTAAAAGGAATCGGGCAGCGCAAAGTAATTGTAGAAACATCATTTGTAACAACATCAGCAATATCCGCAGAATACTGAACAAGATAAATCTTTTTATTAATGTATTCTTTTGAACCCGCTTCCGTATTTACAGCAAATTCTTTAGGGTCAGATTTTTCGCGCCCAGTATCAACAATAACAACGCCCGTACAAGCTCCGTCTGGAACGCGCACACTAATTTCAGTATTCGACCACGAAATATAATCAAAATCATTTTCGTTTGCCGGAATCATATTTTCAGTCAAAAGCGCAATATTTTTAAATTCCGCCTCGCTAATTTTTTTATTGCAATCCATTGTAAAAAGCACTTTCGACTGATTTTTTGAATCGCCAAAATTGCTTCCTGTAATCACAAGAGTTTCGCCAACACTAAGCCGTTCAGAAGAAAGCATTGTAATTACAGGTTTTGTAATCTGCTGAACAGAAGTAACAGGAACCGGAATATCAACTTCATTTGCAAAAAGCGCCGGTTTAGAACGCATTTCTTTTGTTCCAACAATAACAAGTCCGTCCTGAACATTTGCCGGAAGCACAATTTTAATACAGCTGTCATTCCATGAAATATAAGAACTTGAAGTGAGTTTTGCGCCTGCAATTTCCACATAACTCATATCGCGAACATCACCAAAATTTTCGCCGTTAATAACAACAAGATCCCCCGGTGCGCCAACCGGAGGAACTATTGAATGAATCACAGGAACTGGCTTGGTTCTATAATTAATTAAAAAGGCAGAACCAAGTACAACAAAAACAATAAAAACGCCGACAAAAACCCTAAATATGGGATATCGGCGAAATGCATAACTAAATTTTCCAGAAGAGTCCACTAACGCTTACCTGATGCAACGTCCACAGGAAGATTGATTTCTGTAGTCACAGGAAAATCACCCATTCCAGGAACAGTAATCTTTATAGAAATTGCTTCTTTTTCAAAATCAGGTCTTAAAACATCAACATCGTTTACATTAGCTGCTGCAAAGGAAGAATGATTTTTTCGCTGCTTTTCAGAAGACAAAACTACATCTTGTATATTACCAGAAACAACGACACTTCTTCCACTATCAAACAAGAGATTATTTGCAGAAGTAGACTTATTTTTAGAAACTGCTGTAATTGGAACCGCAGAATTTGAACCAACAGTTTGTACAAGCGGAGAATTAATTACATTTGAGCTAACCGAAGAACCTGCTGATTTAGCCGAATTAGCAGACTTCAAACCTAAAGGTAAAACAAGGGCAAAAACCGCAGCCGCCGCAACACCCGATGCAACATAACCAATAACTTTTAATGGCGACTTTTCTGGGGCTCGTCCAACATTTTTACTGTAAGCCATCTTAATCTGAAGTCTCTGGAAGCTATCTTCCATAAATTTTGAATCCAACTTAATAGATTCAGCATCAGCCTTAAGCGCTAAATGAAGAGCTTTCATTTTTTCAAGCTCTTTTTGACAACTCTCACAACTCTGCAAATGCAGTTCATACTCTGCCTTGTAGCTTTCAGGCAGCTCTCCATCGAGATAAACAGAATGAATATCTTTACTCGGGCAAAAAGACATTTTCTTCTCCTATTAATTTTTCTAATTGTTCCCTGGCTCTAAAAATGCGAACCTTTACATTACCTTCCGTAATTCCAAGAATTCTACCAATTTCTTTATAATTTAAATCGGCATATTCTCGCAGCATCAATACATCTTGCAAATTAGAAGGCAGCTTTTTTAAAGCCTCCCTTGTTTTACTTAAAGCTTCTTGCTTCAGTAAATCAATTTCCCCAGATTCCGCTTTTCTATGATCCTCATAGAGAACCTTTTCGTAAGCTTTACGCTCACGTTCTTTACGCTTTATGTAATTAATCGATGCATTTTTAACAACACGAATCAGCCAATACTTGGCATCATTAATCGAAGGAAAAGTAAGATTCTTTTCATTCGCCTTAATTAATGAGTCGTGCGCTAAATCTTCAGCAGCCTCTTCATCATTCACAATTCTGTATGAAACTTTAAAGAGCATCTGCATCGTAGCATCATATATTTTCTTAAAATCAACTGGTTCGCCCGCATGTAAAGCTTCACAATCTTCCTGCTGATTTCCTAACAAATTACCAAACACACTACTATCCCGAAAGTTACAAAAAATTTTTAAGAAATTATCCGCGCTTCCATGTCGGACCATTCGGTGTATCTATAATTATAACACCTCGAGCCGCTAATTGGTTACGAATTTCATCAGCTTTTGCAAAATTTTTATTCTTTTTTGCTTCAGTTCGTTCTGCTACAAGTGCATCAATTTCTGCCGCTTCTGGATCATCAGAATGAGAATCAACAGCTTGTCCATTATTAGCCGAAGTTCCATTCAAAGCAGCCTGATTTTTCAAAATTTCAAAACCATTTTTGATTAAATCAAGGCTTAAAACTTTATCCATATAATAAACATTGCCCAAAGCAACAGCTTCATTTGGATTTATGCGAAGACTTATTTCTTCATTCAAAGCGGCAAAAGCCATTGGTGTCGATAAATCATTTTCCAAAGCTTCAATAAATTTATTAACACAACGAACTTCATTTGCTGTCTTTTTATGATTTTTTTCATCATTATAGAATTCAAAAACTCTTTCAAAATTATCAGCAGTCAACTCTTTAATTCCAAGAGCCGCCCATCTTTCCCAAAGTTTTTTCTCGTTTGAAGCTTTAATCAATTTTGCAATTTTTTGATTCAAAGCTGCACGTCCCTTTTTTGCAGATTCAAGAGCTTCAAGACTAAACACAAGCTGCTTTCTGTAGTGGCCGTTTAAAAGAAAGAATCTATAATCCAAAGGTTCAAAACCTTTATCTTTTAAAGAAAAACCTTTTTCCGCCGGCAAAGAAGTCTGCAAAGTAATAAAATGCCCGCTAGACTTACTCATCTTGCCGCCTTCGAGAATAAGAAACTCATTGTGCAACCAATAGTTTACCCACGCACCTTTAGCGCGTTCAGCTTCATCAAAAGAACCTTCGCTCTGAGCAATTTCATTAGTATGATGAACAGGAACGTGGTCAATTCCGCCAGTGTGAATATCAAAATGCTTACCAAGATACTTCATACTCATAGCAGAGCACTCAATGTGCCAGCCAGGATAACCGCGCCCCCAAGGACTGTCCCAAGTCATAGCCTGATCTTCAAACTTAGATTTAGTAAACCACAAAACAAAGTCGCCAGGATTACGCTTATTTTCATCAACAACAACAACCTTGCGCTTGCCAGCTCCAGCCTTAAGTTCATCAAGATTTAAATTTGCAAGTTTTCCATAATCCGGGTAAGTTGAAATATCATAATAAAGATTTCCGCCAGCCATATAAGTATGACCATTAGCTTCAATCTTTTTAATCAGCTCAATCATATCGTCAATGTGCTCAGTAGCCTTACAAATAACATCAGGGTGACGAATATTCAAAGCATCAATATCAGCCATAAAAGCGTCTGTGTAAAATTTTGCAACGTCCAAAACACTTTGATGACGCTCAGCCGCAGATTTTTTCATTTTATCTTCACCATCGTCGCCGTCACCAGTAAGATGTCCAACATCAGTAATATTCATAACATGTTGTACATCATAACCGAGCCTTTGCAAAGTATTATCAAGAACGTCCCAACAAACATAAGCACGAAGATTTCCAATATGCGCATAATTGTAAACCGTAGGACCGCAACCATAAAAACCAGCATAACCATTTACAAGCGGCTTAAACTCTTCCATTTTGCGTCCCATAGAATTGTATAATCTCAGTGCCATAACATTACTCCTCTTGAGGGGGAAGTCTCCCCCTACGCGCCCACTTCGTTGGTCGCTACCCTCTCTGCGGGGACAACCAGCAAAGCTGTTTTTCCCCGCAACGCCCCTTTATAAGCCAACAAAAAAAACTTCTCCGTTTATAAATTATATAATTATACTATTTTCGCAAGTCTTAAACAACATACACCTTTTCCCAAAATCTATTTCACACTATAATAAACATATGATTAATTTTCTTGCGTCAATGTTAAAAGTTGCAAAAATTCCATACACAGAAAACGAACCACTTGCACAAAAATCAACATTCAAAGTAGGCGGAACAGCAAAACTATTTATAATGCCACAAAACGCCGAACAGCTTGAATCAGCAATAAAAGCAATCCGCTCATCAGAAATAAAATACTTTTTAACAGGTGGCGCAAGCAATGTAGTTTTTCCAGACGGAGAATATAACGGCGCAATAATTTCAACACAAGGAATAAAAGAAATTTTTTACGAAAGCGACGAACTTTCCGCAGACAACAAAGCGTTAGTAACCTGCCAATGCGGAGTTCCAATGGCAACCTTTGTAGACTTTTGTACAAAAAAAGGGCTTAGCGGAGCCGAACAATTTGCAGGCCTACCAGGAACAGTTGGCGGAGCGGTTTATATGAACGCGCGCTGCTTTGACCGCTCAATAAGCGACATTTTGTATTCTACAACACACCTTGAATTCCAGGATAAAACTTCAAAAACCATAGAAAAACCTTTCGACAAAAATGAATGGGATTACAAAAAGTCCCCTTTCCAAAATCACCAAAATTCAAGTTCACAGCGCTACCTAGTTCAGGCAACATTCAGTCTTACACCCGCACAACAAACAAGTGCCGCAGCCGGCGCCCGCGAACAAATAGCTTTGGAGTGCAAAAAATACATAGCCGAGCGCGTTAACAAAGGCCACTTTAAATATCCAAGCGCCGGCAGCGTTTTCAAAAACAACCACAGCTTTGGAGCGCCTAGCGGCAAATTAATAGACGATTGCGGACTAAAGGGGCTCACAATCGGCGGCGCACAAATCGCGCCCTTTCACGGCAACTTCATAATAAACACAGGAACGGCAACTGCCGCCGACATTCGCGCCTTAGTTCAAGCAGCACAAAACGCTGTAAAACAAAAGTTTGGCTTTGACCTTGAACCAGAAATAATCTTCGTATAAAACCTTTCATTGACAAATAAAAATTCCAATTCTATACTAAATGATGAATTAAATTAGGAGAGAAGACTCTTGCTTCAGTTACAAATTGTCAGTTTTAGAAGTGGTACATACCTTGTTGTCGAAGGTAAAGAAAACACAGACCATTTCTATATAATCCAAAAAGGAAGCGTTCAATGCTTTAGAGCCTCAAAAACCGGCACAACCACAAACACTTACGGACCGGGAGACTTCGTTGGCGTTGTTCCGTGTATGTCAGATCATCTCCAAATTGAATCCGCAGTTGCAACAACTGATGTACTTGCAATCTCCGTTCGCAAAGATCAATATCCAGAATTAATTTCGCAAAACACTCCGGTTGCTCTAAAAATCATAAAAACCTTTGCAAACAGAATGCGCACAATGAACGAAATGCTTACAAAAGCAACACTTCATTCTGTTGTGCAAGACAATCACGAACAGATTTTTAAGGTTGCAGTTTTTTACGAAAAAACCGCACGCTCAGATATTGCAGTTTTTGCTTATTATCAATATTTAAAAACAAAACCGCAAGGCCAGAATGCAGAAATCGCAAAACAGAAATTTGTTGAGCTCAAAGGCAAAACTCACGCAGTTTATTACGAGCCAACAAACGAAACAAGCCGCACTTATCCAAAAGATACAATGATATTTTCGGAAGCACAGAACGGCGCCGATATGTTCATAATCCAGCGCGGCGAAGTTGCAATAACAAAAGTTGTAAACGGAAACGAAGTAACGCTCGCCCTTCTTAAAAAAGGCGATATGTTTGGCGAAATGGCTTTAATCGAAAATAAGCCGCGCTCGGCAAATGCAATTGCGCACAGCGATTGCAGCTTAATGGTGATTAACCGTTCAAACTTTAATCTTATGGTTTCAACTCAACCGCAGCTTGTTGCAAAACTAACAACAACACTCGCAGACCGGCTTTGGTCAATGTATCGCCAGCTGGACAATGCAAATCTTTTTGAACCGCTTGCAAAAATGATTGATATGCTTTCGCTTCAAATAGAAAAACAACGACTCAATATTGGAATGAATAAAATGTCTTTACAAACCGAACTTACTCCGCAAGATGTTGCAAATATGTGCGGAATTGCAAATCAGTTTCAGCCGCGCGCCATTTTTGAATTTCAAAAATATCAGAATGTCAAAATTGAACAGGGAAAGATTTTCATAAAAGATGTTCAAGAGCTTATGAAACAAGCCGCATTCTATCGAAAACAAAATAATGAAAAATGATTTTGTTCCGATAATTTAACTATGAATTTTCACGCAAAAAAAATCTTTGTTTTCTCATTTTCAGTTTTTCTGATTTTTATGTTAACTGCAAATGAACTTCCAAACGGCTACAAAAATATTTCGCTTGGAATGACCCTCGAAGAAACAAAAAAAAATCTCCTTAAAGAGCCTGATTTTGGATATCACGGCGACCGCGATGTTTCTTTAGTTCCTGGCGCAGACACAGTTCTTATAGAAACAGACACAGATAAAGGTTTTGGTTCAGCTTTTCTTACACGCTGCTGGTTTCAGTTTACTTCAAATAAATTATTCATAATTACAATAAACATCAATCCAGAAAAAATGGATTATTACAGCATTTTTACAAAACTAAAAGAAAAATATGGCGAACCAAACACTTTTGATCCGCAAAGCGCAACCTGGAAAAACGATGAAGTTACAATGAGCCTGGAAAAACCATTAACGCTAAAATATGTTGATAATAAACTTTTTAACGAAACACAAAGAAGCATAAAAATTCAAAAATCAGCTTTAGAAACAACGCAAGAAATGTTCCTTGATGAACTATAATTTATAAAAGAGGAAAAAAATGAAATTTCAAAAAAAATCCGCAATTTTTATAACTATTATTTTTTCTTTGATTTCTTTAGGTTCGTGCCGCACAAAAAAGCTTCCGCAAAAAGAACTTAAAATCGTTTGCCAAAACGGAACAGAATTTACTGTAAAAGCAGAAATTGCAGAAAAAACCGAAGACCGAAATTACGGCTATATGAATCGAAAAGTAATTCCCGAAGGAACTGGAATGCTGTTTGTTTTTGAGCGCGACCAGATTCTTTCGTTTTGGATGAAAAATACGCCGCACCCGCTTTCAATCGCATACATAGATTCAAAAGGAAAAATCCGCGACATTTTTGATATGAAGCCTTACAGCCTTTCTTCAATTGTCAGCACGGTGAATGTTCGCTATGCGCTGGAAGTTCCGCAAGGCTGGTACAAAAAAAACGGCATCGCAGTTGGCGACACCGTTTTGATAAACAAATAAAGGCTTACTGCGGTTATTGCGACCGCAATTTTAAGATTTTAGCCTAATTTGTTTCCTGCTCGAGTTTTAAAAGCTCAGCTGCAGCAATTTTGTCTTTTGAATCATATTCAAGAACTGCTGTAAAATAATTTCTTGCTTCCTGTTTATTGTCCATTGCAAGAGCCAAATAACCAAGATTAGAAATTATTTTCGTGCTTTCCGGTTCCATCGAAAGAGCTTTCATAAGACATTTTTTTGCTTCAGCAAAATCTTTTTCTTCTACATAACAAAGCGAAAGTTCATTGTAAGTGTCGGCATTTGTGTCGCCGCCACATTTAAGCGCTTCCAAAAAAGCCTGTTTTGCTTCCGGAAATCTTTCCAAACGACGCAAGCCCCAACCAAGCATAAACCAGCCATTCCAAACCTTTGGATTACTCTGCAAAAAGTCGCGAATTTGCTCAAGACCTTTTTCTTCCTGGCCGCTCGAAATTAAATCATAAGCAGCCTTAAAAGATTCATCGTCCATATTTTGATTTGAAATATTATTAATGATTTCCTGAGCGCGTTCTTTTTTATAAACGCCATTTTCGCCCATTTCTTCATCGCTAGTTTCACAAGTTAAAGCCAAATAAGTTTCGAAAGCATCTTTCGCTTCGCGATATTTGTGCTGCTTCATATAGAAAAAACCAACATTAAAATAAACATCAGGAAGCGGCGGCTCAGAATTCATTGCCTGTTCATAATAAGAATAAGCCGAATCATCATAAGCATCTGCATCGTCAAAAAGGCCGGCATTTCTGTAAGAATCTGCACGCTGATCAAGAAAAAGAGCCATATTCAGCATAATTGCAACATCTTGCGGATCAAAGCCAATAAGCGCTCTAAAGATTTCTTCGGCCAAATCAAAATCTTCATTTTTAGTTTTGAGAATGGCAGCTTCGCAAAGTTCTTTTTTGATATTCGGTTTTATCTTTTTGAGCAAAGAACGATAATAATCCAAATGCTGATTTTTTGAATCATAAGCAAGAACAGTAAGCATTCCCGAAAGAATCTGTTCAGGCGCAATTTCTTTTGGATCAAAATCTGCGTCAGCCTGATTATCTTTTTTCTGAACTGGCAGCGGAATTGTGCTGTCAATTTCAAGAGCATTACAAGAAGTAAGCTCAAGTTTCGGAATATTAATAAAATAAACCGATTCCAATGGATTAGAAGGATTCATATTGTACCACTTAAAAATTGAATTTAACTAAGAAGTTTGATTTTAAGATTGAGGTGCTGCTTCCGGCTCAGCCGCATTCGAGGTTGCGTCAGAATTTCCGCTTGCAGCAGCAGACTGTTGTTTTATCTTTTGTTCGTTCGCCTCTTTTTGTGCGGCTGCTTGTTCGGCAGCTTTTTGTTCCGCCGCAGCTTTTTTTGCAGCAGCTTCAGCTTCAGCTTTTTCTTCGGCAGCTTTATTATTAATTTGATTTTGAATCAGCTGCTTTTGATAAGAAGTTATATAGCTGTTTACATGGAACTTATAAGTCATAGGAATTTCATCTGCAATGAATTCTATATGAACTATCGAAATATCTTTTCTTCCAGGCAAAAAATCAGAATTTTTAATAATTCCCGGAAGCGAGATTTTTTCGTTTGTATCCATAAAAGAAAGCCGCAAATCAACTGCTTTGTTTTCCAAAAACTTTGGAATTCCAACAAGCATTGCTTTAGCGCCACCAAAAGAAATATCTTTTAAAATACACTTGCGAGGAACACCGGCAATAAAAATATAAGATTCTTCCTTTGGCATATTCAAAAGTCGCAAAGAGTTTTCGTTAATTGCAATACGCTCCTCTTTTCGATTTTGAAAGTTCTCATTCACTTCGATAAACTCGCCAATTCGCAAAATCAAATCGTCCGGCGGCCGCTGTGTAAAGTTCAAAGTTAGCATTGCAAGTTCATTTGAACCTTGAAAAGGCTTAACTTCAAACACGTTACAATTTACCGAAAACTGAATTGGTTCATTATTCTGATCAAAAAAACAATAGCGTATACTTACAGGCGCAGATTGATTTTTACTTACAGTAGAATAAATTCCGCTTGAAGTTCCAATAATAACTTTTGCCTGCTGCAATGAAGAAGAATTAATAATGCAAGGCCATTGCCCACCATTACTCTTTAAATAAATTTGCCTTGGATCAATACGAAGAGACTTTAGATTAGCTTTTGTAAAAACTATTTCTTTGTCACGATAATAATCGTAATATCTCGAAATATGATGGCTAGTTGCTACGCTCATTGCATTTTAATTCTATATCACCTTTTCGTTTCTTTCAAGGTAAATTGAACTTAATATTTGATATATAACAAAAAAATGGCGTAAACGCTATTTTTTCATTGGCGCGTTTTTGCTTCGCAAAAAGTGCTCAAACAAAAAAAACCGCCACCCCAACGGATGACGGTTTACAACAGTTTGTAAAACCAGAACTTATTCAGCAGCAGCTGCTGGTTCTTCTGCGGCTGGAGCAGCTTCTTCAGCTGGCTTAGCCTTTCTTGCTGCAACACGAGCTTCATTCTTGAGCTTTGCATTACAGAACTTACAAACGTTTACAGTCTGACCATTAATTTCCTTTTCCCAAAGAACTTTAATATCTGTTTTTCCACAGATAGCACAAGTTCCTCTTCCGTGTGCAGGTAATGATCTAATTCCAGATCCACGATGGTTCTTTGACATATCGAACTCCTATTAAGCTTAGTTAGCCGGAGCTTCTTCTTTCTTAGCAGAAGCTTTCTTTGTAGTAGTTTTCTTTGGCTTTGCCTCAGAACTTGCATCTTTTGCCTTAGCTGTTGTTTTCTTAGCTTTTGGTGCATCACCTTCAGCTTTCTTAGCAGGCTTTTTTTCTTCAGACTTTTCAGTCTCAAGTTTATAGTCAACTAATTCAAGAATTACAACATCAGCAGCGTCACCCTGACGATATCCAAGCTTAAGAACACGAGTGTAACCACCGTTTCTTTCCTTCATGCGAGGACCAATCTCTGTAAAGAGCTTATTCAAGATTTTTTCGTCCTGAATGAACTTAGCAGCTTCACGGCGATTGTGTACAGTATCTTCTTTAGCTCTTGTAATAAGCTTTTCAGCAGACTTTCTTACTTCAAGAGCCTTTGATTTAGTTGTAGTAATACGCTCATATCTAAAGAGCGATGTTACCATATTGCGTGACATAGCACGACGATGTGCTGTTGTACGTGAAAGCGGATTAAAACCATTTCTATGATTCATCTGTTTCTTCCTTCTGCTTAATTATGTTGGCAGCATTCTTCAGATGACTGTAATCTGTCATACCAAGAGTAAGGTTCCATTCCTGGAGCTTTTCCTTGATTTCCTGCAGACTCTTCTTTCCAAAGTTTCTTGTCTTTGCAATGTCATCTTCAGTCTTTTTAGTTAATTCGCC
>JAGCVK010000075.1 GCA_017962415.1 Treponema sp.
GCAGTTCAGAAAGAAGCTGAGCGCTGTGGAATGTTCTATGTAAACAACCGCTGGCTTGGTGGTATGCTTACAAACTTCTCTACAATCAAAAAATCACTTCAGCGCCTCAAGAAAATCGAAAAGATGGAAATTGACGGCACTTTTGAAAATCTTACAAAGAAAGAAGTAGCAGCTCTCCAGAAGGAAAAGGCTAAGCTCGAAAAGAACCTTGGTGGTATCAAAGAAATGAAAGAACTCCCAGGAGCAATCTTCATTATCGATACACACAAAGAACAGCTTGCAGTTGCAGAAGCTCGCAGAATGGGTATTCCAATCATCGCTGTAGTTGATACAAACTGTAACCCAGAAGGAATCGACTACCCTATTCCTGGTAACGATGACGCTATTCGTGCTATTTCTTTGTTCACTTCTATTATCGCTAACGCTGTAATTGAATCAGACAACGAAGCTGGACTTAAGATTCTTGAAAATCTTAACGACGAAGATGAAGTTCAGACTGACGCTTCTAACAAAGCTGAAGATGAAGAAATCGTTGACTACTCTAACTATCAGCCAACTGAGCAGAAAGAAGAAGATATCGAAGCTGACGAAAGAGACAGCCTCGTTGATGAAGACAAGATTTATAAGGACTAAAATATGGCAATCACAGCAGCTGACGTAAAATTGCTCCGCGAAAAAACTGGGGCTGGTATGATGGAATGCAAGAAAGCCCTTACAGAATGTAACGGTGACATTGCAGAAGCAGAAAAATATCTTAAAGAAAAGGGACTTGCAGCTATGGCTAAACGTGCAGAACGTGCCACAACTGAAGGACGCCTTTTTGTTCGCCAGAATGGTAATAAAATTGCTGTTGTTGAGCTTACATGTGAAACAGACTTCGTAGCTAACAACGCTGATTTTATTGCTGTTGGTGAAAAACTTTTGGACGTAACTTTTGAAAAGGGTTATACTAAAGTAGAAGCTGATCACGAAGCAATTCTTGAACCACTCAAGGTTTCTATTCGTGAAAATATGAAAGTTGCAAAAGTAGAAGTAATTGAAGTTCCTGCTGATTCAGTTGGATCATTCTATGTACACTCAGACAAGAAAACTGGTGCTGTAGTTGTAGTTAAGGGTTCTACTGCTGATGCAGTTAAGACTTTTGCTTATGACTGCTGTCTCCACATTGCAGCTTTCACACCTTCTTACACATCAAAGAAAGATGTTCCTGAAACATACATTGCTGAACAGAAAGAAATCTTTAAGGCACAGATGGATCAGGACGAAAAAATGGCTGGTAAGCCTGAAAACGTTAAGGAAGGAATTCTTCAGGGTAAGATTAACAAGCACCTTGCAGAAATCTGTTTCGAAGACCAGATGTTCGTAAAGGACGACAAGAAAACTGTAACAGCTAAGCTTGCTGAAGTTGGAAAAGAAGCTGGAGCTACTTTGAGCTTTGCAACTGCTAAGTTGTTCGTTTTGGGCAAATAGTTCGCATAATAATTTTATGTGACTTCGATTTATGCCGTAAGCAGAAAACAGTTTAAATAACATCTGCACAAGCGTAGCGCGGAAGCCGTTATTTGAACTGATTTTCTGCTGAAAGGCATAAAACAATATTTTTATAAAAATAATTAGGAGAACGTAATGGCAGATATCGAAGAAAGAATGGAAAAAACAATCGCTTCTTTGAAGGATTCGTTTAATACAATTAGAACTGGACGCGCTAACGCCGCAATTTTTGATAAAGTTCGCGTAGATTATTATGGAACTAAATCGCCTTTGAATCAGGTTGCTACAATCGCAATTCCTGAAGCTCGTTCTGTCATCATCACTCCGTTTGATAAATCTCTTATTACTGAAATTGAAAAGGCAATTCAGGTTGCAGATCTTGGCTTGAATCCTTCTAACGACGGTAAAGTAATTCGTATTTCAATTCCAGCTCTTACAGCAGACCGTCGTAAAGAACTTGTAAAGCAGGCAAAAACAGTTGCAGAAAACTCAAGAACTGCAATTCGTAATATCCGCCGTGACGGTAACGATGAGCTCAAAAAGCAGCAGAAAGACGGAACTCTCACAGAAGACGGACTTAAAACAGAAACAGACAAGCTCCAGAAGCTTACAGATAAATACATCGAAGAAATCAACAAGATTTACGATGCAAAAGAAAAGGACATTTTGCAGAACTAATGGCTGTTGATAAGAACGCCCTTCCGCTGCACGTTGCTATAACAATGGACGGCAACGGAAGATGGGCACAAGCAAGAAAACTACCGCGCACGTCAGGCCACGACGAAGGACTTCATGTTGCAAAGCGAATTGTAAAAGCTGCACGCGACATCGGCATTAAATATTTAACGCTTTATGTTTTTTCAACAGAAAACTGGAAGCGAGCCGAACAGGAAGTTGGCTTTTTAATGAACCTGATTCATTCACATCTTTGTGCGGAGTTGGATTTTTATAGAGAAAACGGAATCCGAGTAAGACATATTGGAAATTTCGATGCACTTCCCCGCCAGATTCAAAATGATATTCAGCAGGCTGTAAACGATACTGCTAATTTTGAAACAATGACTGTAAATCTTGCAATTAATTATGGTGGCCGAGATGAAATTTTACGCGGTGTCAAAAAAATCATAAATAACAAAATTGACTCAAACGAAATCAGCGAAGAGCTATTTTCAGAATATCTGGATATGCCAGGAATTCCAGACGTAGATGTTCTTATTAGAACAGGAGGAGAACAGCGTCTGAGTAATTATCTTTTGTGGCATGTTGCTTATGCTGAACAGATATACACTGATACACTTTGGCCGGATTATTCAAATGAGGAATTTTATTCTCATATAGAAGCCTTTCAACACAGAAACAGACGTTTTGGTGCTGAAAAACCCGCCGAAAAAAAAGGAAAATAAAACTATGAACAAGGTTGCAAAAAGACTTCTTACATTTTTTATAGGTATTCCATTAGTTTTGATAATTGTATTTTGCGATTATCTTAATCATTTACCGCTACAAATTGTACTTGGAGTTTTTGCAGTACTTGGAGCTAATGAATTTCATAATATGGCTTCAAAAAATCATCGGTTATTCTGTAAAGAAATTATTTTAATTGCAACAGCACTTTTACCTTTAGGCTGTTATATTTTTATTCTTCTAAATCTTTCTTTGGATATTACACCTTGGCTTTACATTTCGATTGCTATTCTTTTAATGGGAATTGAATGTTTTACTGCAAAAACTTTTGAAAAATCACTTGAAAAAATTGCGTACAGCCTTTTGGCAATTTTTTATTGCGGATTTTTGATTACTTTTATTTCACGAATGACTTTACTTCAAAATTCAAAATATATAATCAGTTTATTTTTGATTTATGTATTTATGTGCGATTCATGCGCATGGTTTTTTGGAATTCTTTTTGGAAAGTCAACCAGAGGTTTTGTTGCCGCAAGTCCAAACAAAAGTCTTGTAGGTTTTATTGGTGGAATTATCGGTTCTGTTGCATTTGGCATTTTATTTAAGATTCTTTACCCGGAAGTTTTTACAATCAGCTATTTGAATCTTTCAATTCTTGGCTGTATTACTTCAATTTCGGCAATAATCGGAGATTTAATTGAATCAGTTTTCAAACGTTCATGCGATATAAAAGACAGCGGAAAACTTATTCCGGGTCGCGGTGGTGTTCTTGATTCTATTGATTCAGTTATAATTGCAGCTCCAATTTTCTATATAGGATATAATTTCTTATTTTAATAAAAACTGTCATCCCGAACTAGTTTTCGGGATCTATAAAATAAGCCCCCGAAAACTATTCGGAGTGACGTGAGTTTAATATGAAAAGAGTTCTTGTTCTTGGCTGTACAGGTTCTATTGGAACTAGTACGCTCGACATAATAAACAATATGAGTTCTGAGTTTTGCGTTTGCGGACTTCAGGCTCATTCTAATCAGCAAAAATTAAATGATTTTGGCAAAAAATATAATTGCCCTACACTTCTTTCTAGCGTTGATAATTCTGAAAACGCTTTTCAAAAACTTATAGATGAATCAAAACCTGATATTGTTGTAAACGGAATTGCAGGAGCTGCCGGTCTTGTTCCTTCTAAAGTTGTTTTGGAAAACGGGATTGACCTTGCTCTTGCAAACAAAGAAACAATTGTAATGGCTGGCCCGTTAATCAAAGAGCTTGCAAAGAAAACTGGCGCAAAACTTTTGCCAGTTGATTCTGAACATTCTGCAATTTTTAATTTAACTGAAAGAATCGGTAAGAAAAATATTTCTAAAATTGTGATTACGGCAAGCGGCGGCCCTTTTAGAAATTATACAAAAGAACAGCTTGAAAATGTAACTTTGGAACAGGCGCTTAAACACCCTACCTGGAATATGGGGAAAAAAATCACAATAGATTCATCAACTCTTGCAAATAAAGGGCTTGAAGTAATTGAAGCGGCCTTTTTATTTGATGTAAATGAAAATCAGATTGATGTTGTTGTTCATCCGCAAAGTTTGATTCATTCGCTTGTTCGCACAAATGACGGCGAACTTTATGCTCAGATTTCTGAGCCAGATATGAAACACCCGATTTTATGTGCCTTAAACTGGCCGGAAAACAAAACTTGTTATTTAAAACCTTTCGAGCTTTTTGATCACGAAATGACATTCTTTAAACCTAGATTTGATGATTTTCCGCTTCTTTCCTATGCCTTTGAATGCGTAAAAAAAAGAGCCTGCTACCCTATTGCCTTTAATGCCGCAAATGAAGTTGCAGTTCACGCTTTTATTGAAGGAAAAATCAAGTATCCACAGATTGCAAAAATTGTGCGTTCTGTGCTTGATTCAAACTGGAGCAAACCACTAGATTCATTTGAAACAGTTTTTGAAGCTGATTTACAAGCTCGAAAACTTGCAGCGGAGTTGTTATGAAATGGCTTTACGGACTTTTGTGCCTGATTTTTTTAATTATATTTCACGAATTTGGACACTTTATTGCAGCAAAACTTTTTGGCGTAAAAGTTGAAAGTTTTTCTGTTGGTTTTGGCCCGATTCTTTTTCACAAAAAAATAAAAGGAACTGATTATCGGCTTTCTTTGATTCCACTTGGCGGCTATTGCGGAATGAAAGGCGAAAAAGATTTTCAAAAAGCAATTGAAGAAAAATTGCCTTCGATTTCGGCAGAACCAGATTCGCTTTATGGAGTTCACCCGTTTAAGCGAGCTCTTATTGGATTTGCTGGCCCGTTTTTTAATTTTATTTTTGCAATTATTGCTTTTTCTTTGATTAATGGAATTGGCTATTCTTATAAAACTTATTCAAATCAGATTCTTATAAATGATGAAGTAACTTCAACTGTTGCAAAAGATGCCGGTCTTCTTTCAGGCGATAAAATCATCAAAATTAATAATAAAAATACTTATGATTTTTTTGATTTGCAGGAAGAAATTGCAGTTAGGCCAGATGAAGATATAAAACTTACAATTGACCGTAACGGACAGATTCTTGAATTTGTTATACATACAGAGCTTGAAAAATCAACTGGAAGTGGAAAAATTGGAATTGCTGCTGATACATCAATTATTTTGACAAAAGATTCGCCAAAATACGGCTTTTTTGGTGCAATTGGACACGGATTTTTAGATGCGATTAACAATATAAAAATCACTTTAAAAAGCATTAAAATACTTTTTAAAGGTGTAAATCTGAATACTGCAGTTTCAGGTCCTGCTCGCGTTACAGAAATGCTTGGTGCAACTGTGCAGGAAGGTTTTTCAGCAGGTTTTAAAACTGGGATTATAAGTTTATTCAGTTTTTTGGGACTAATTAGCGTTTCCCTTTTTATGATGAATCTGCTTCCAATTCCGGTTTTGGACGGTGGTTTAATTCTTATTGCTTTAATCGAAATTATCATAAGGCGAAGAATAAATCCGCGAGTTCAATATTATGTTCAGTATATTGGCTTGGCATTTATTGCTATTATATTTATTATTGCAATTAAAGGTGATATATCATTTTTTATAAACAGGGGTAAATAATGAAAAAGATTTTGATTTTTGCAGCTTGCTTGTTTTTTGTTTTTTCTATTAATGCTCAGTCGCATATTTCTACGCAGTCGCATCAGGCGCAGGTTACGCAAATTGCCCCACTTTCTGCACGAGGAACTGACGGCTCATACTTTAGTGCTTCGGACGACGGTTTTGTAATTAAATGGACTTTTGATGATCAAGGTGAGCATTATCAGTTTTCTGATGTTGCAATTAAGTTGCTTGCGGTTTCGCCAAACGGAAATGAAATTGCAATTTATGAAACTGACGGTGGTTCAATTAATAGAATTACAGTTTGGGACTGGAAGACTCTTTCGAGAAAATATCTTAAAAAGTTTTCTGATTCAATAACTTCGCTCGCATATTCTGCTAACGGAACTTATCTTATGGTTGGAACGGCAACTGTTGACGGTGCTGTTTTTATTCGTACTTCTGGCTGGCAGGTTGTAGATAAAATCAAAGATAATACTGGAATTGTAAATTATTGCCACACAAGTAAAACTGAGAAAACCTGCGTATTCTATTCGCCTTCGGGAAATCTTTCTTTTTATAATTTTGCAACTGGAAAACTAAAGCAGAAATTTCAAATCGAAAAAAGCCTTACACAAACTGTAATGTATAACGAAAATCAATATTTTGCCGGTGTTCGTGATAATACAATTTATATTACAGCTTCGGGAAAAACAATTGCTTCGGTTTCAGCTAATAATCCGATTATTCTTTCAACTGATGCTGATTATAATCTTTATTATCTTGAAAATGACGGAAGAAGTAATTATGAAATCAAAATGCTTGAAAGCAAAGAAGGAAATGCTGTTTCAAATCCAAGAATTGTAAAGGCTATAAAAGGGCCGCGCGGTTCTGCAATAATCACTACTGCAATAAAAGATGCAACAAATGTTTATTTTGGCGGTAAAAACGGTTCAATTTACAAAACTGAAGCAGAAGCAACAATTAACACAACTACTCTTTCTGAACTTACCGAAAATACTTATTCAAAAATTTACGGAATGTCTCCAGCAGAAACTGATTTTTACTTTCTTACAACAAATGCAATTTACAGTTCTTCTTATGATACTGGCGTTATTAATAAACTTTCTGCAACAAATGGAGAAAGCCAAATCATTTCTTATAAAGATAATTCTGTGATTTTATGGAGCGTTTCGGAAAAAACTCCGGTTGTTTTAGTTGATTTGGAACGCAAAACTACAAAGACTTTGTTTACTCCAAAAAATAACGTTCAAAAAGTTCGCCTTTTTACAATAGACGGAAAAGATTATATTATTGAAATTGAAAGCAATACAATTGTAAATCTTTATGATTTTTCTACAGGTAAGTTCTCAGAAATTTATTCTGGAACCGGTGTTCAAGACGCTGTGTTTATGAATAATAATCTGGTTTATATTGCAAAAACTGCAGCAACAAATCCTAAAACTCCCCTTCTTACTGTAAATCCGCAGACTATGGAAACTGTTCCTCTTAGCATAAAAGGTAATGTTACTTATGCTCTAAGTACCGACGGAAAAACAATTTACGGTTTGAATATTATTTCTGATGATACTGGCCGAAACACTTATGTTTTTTCTTATAACATTTATACAAAGCAGATGACAAATATTTTGAAATTTGCAGATGAAGATCCTGAAGCATTTACTTATCTTTATGGACAAAATCTTTTTACAAATATTGGTCGTAACAAAGTTCATTGTTATAATCTTTCTACTAAAAAGAGATTTACTTATAATCGTTCGGCTTCAATTCCAGAAAGTATTTGTTTTAACGCAAAGCGTGCTGTTATTTTGAATTCTAACGGAAGTATTTCATGGTGCGGCACAAATGATTCAAAGCTTCTTGCAGACTGGTATCTTACAAAAGATGATCAATGGTATGAGTTCTAATAAAAACTGCAGGTCACAGCGACAGAAAAAATAGCTGCGAACCAAAAATAAAAATGCGCCAATCAAAAAAAATGCCGTAAACGGCATTTTTTTTGATTATTTCCAATCCGCAGTATTTATACCACAACCGCGCCAAAGCGCATCAGAATAAATTCCTACATAATTTTGCGCACTTGTATCCCAGCTGAAGTTCTTTTTCATACCACGAACTTGCATTTTTTTGATGTGTTCTTTTTTGTTATAATAAGCGTAAATTGCCCAACCTACAGTATCATAAACTGCACCAGGAGTAAGTGAATCAAACAAAAAGCCGGTTCCGTCTCCCGAAAATTCATTGTACTGTTCTACCGTATCTGCAAGACCGCCTGTACGGCGAACAATAGGCAAAGTTCCATAAAGCATTGAATACATTTGATTTAAACCGCATGGCTCGTAACGAGACGGCATTAAGAAAAAGTCTGAGCCCGCTTCAATAAGGTGGCTTAGGCCTTCGTCATAACCAATGTAGGCTTTTAAGTTTGGCAGTTTTGCCTGTAAAGCACAGATTTCGTCTTCGCACCATTTTTCACCGCTGCCAAGAATTGCAAATTGTACTTCCATATTAGAGCACATTGCGTAAATGCTTCCGTAAGTTGGAGCAAACACTTCTGCAATTCCTTTTTGGTCTGCAAGGCGGGTTACAATTCCGATAAGCGGAACATCTTTTCTAACAGGAAGCCCCATTTTCTTTTGAAGAGCTTCCTTACATTTAGCTTTTCCGCTTAAATCTGAATGGCTGAAATTTGCAGGCAAAAGTTTATCAGTTTTTGGATTCCAGGTTTCAAGGTCGCAGCCATTTAAAACTCCGCGAACAACATCAGAGCGAACTCTAAGCAAGCCGTCTAATCCAAAACCACCTTCTACAGTCTGCATTTCATGCGCATAAGTTGGAGAAACAGTTGTAATCATATCTGCACAAGAAATTCCAGCTTGCAAAAGATTTATACTTCCATTTCTTTCAAATCCGGCTCCGTAATAAAGATTCCAGTCTACACCAAGTGCTGGGAAAGAATCTTTAGGATACCAGCCCTGATATCCTAAATTATGAATAGTTAAAACTGAAGCTGTATGTGCAAAATAACCGTTTCTGCAAACATTTTTTAGCAATACCGGAACAAGGCAGCAAAACCAGTCGTGTGCATGCATAATGTCCGGGTACCAGCCAAGAAGACGGCAAAGTTGAAAAGCTCCGTGACACAAAACTGCCGAGCGATACGGATTATCATGAAAATCAGGTTCAAATTTAGTGCCGTAAATACCGTCGCGGCCAAAACATTGTTCGTGGTCAATAAAATAAACCGGAACATCTGTTTTTGGAAGCGGAGCTTCATAAACTTTTACCCAGGTTTCTGTTGTTCCTGCGGCAACTGCAAGAGGCGCTTCTATTGCTTTAAGTTTGCGTCTGTCGATTTTATAATAACGAGGCATTACAATTCTAACATCGTGCCCCTGTTTTCTAAGATTGATTGCAAGAGCGGAAACTGCATCTGCAAGCCCGCCGGTTTTTGCAAAAGGAACTGTCTCAGAAGTTACCATCAGGATTTTCATAAACTCACGCCTCCTCTACGGCTTTTTTAAATGCTTCGCGGCTGTTTAAAATTGTGCTTTCAGAGCAGCAATAAGAAATACGGAACCAGCCTTTTCCGGCAAAGCCAGAACCTGGAGCACAAAGAATATTGTATTTTTTAAGATGATTTACAAAAGCCATATCATCATCACCAAACTTTTCTGGAACTTTTACAAAAAGATAAAAAGCGCCTTCTGGAACAACATATTTTAGGCCTGCATAATCCATAACCTGACAGATTTCGTTGCGGCGTTTTTCATATAGTGAATAATCACATTCTGCATTCCATGATTTTGCAATAACCTTTTGGAAAAAAGCTGGCGCATTTACAAAACCTAAAGTTCTTGTTGTAAAAATTGCAGCAGCAATAAAATCTTTTGCTTCGGGACAGGCTGGATTTACACAAATATAGCCAATTCGCTCGCCTGGAAGACTAAGATTTTTTGCAAAACTTGTTACAATAATTGAATATTCATATTTTGGAAAAACAGAAACAACTTTTTTACCGTATGTGATTGCACGATAAGGTTCATCACAAATCAAAAATGGGTAACGGCCTGTTTTTTTACCATGAGCGGTTAAAACCTGAACTAAAGAATCAATTTCCTGTTCTGAATAAATGCGGCCAGTTGGATTATTTGGAGAGTTTATAATAACAGCAGCAACATGTTCGCCATTTTCATTTAAGGCTTTTTCAAAAGCAGCAGAATCGAGACTAAAATCTTCTTTTGTTTTGATTCGCTCAATTTCACCGCCGCCATTTTTAATGTAATGATCATATTCAACAAAATATGGGCAAGGAACTAAAACTTTATCGCCGTCGTTTAAAAGGGATTTCATAGTAACGTTGAGAGCTCCGGCAGCACCAACTGCCATTACAACGTTAGAAAAATCAACAGGAACGCCCTGCTCTTTTGCAGTTTTTTCTGCCATTGCTTTTCGGGTTTCTGGATAACCTGCATTTGGCATATAACCGTGACACAAGTGGCTTTCTGCGGCAGTTGTTTCTTTGATTGCTTCAAGAACTTTTGCAGGCGGATCTAAATCCGGATTTCCTATGCTGAAATCATAAACTTTATCTTCGCCATATTTTGCTTTAAGTATGGCACCTTCTTCAAACATCTTTCGGATTACACCAGAAGACGGACTTTCTACTAATTGCTTTATTTTTAATGAAATCATAATATTCATTATACCACAATTTTGTTACCCGTGCAAAATGTGTTTGTTCTATAAACGAAACGTGGCTTCCCAGTTAAAATGGCGTGGCTTTGATTTTTTATAATGCAAAAGCCTGTTTTTATAAATTCTATAAATTAATTGAATAACAATGAAGATTCTACTATAATAGGAGATACAAATATGAAAAAGACTATTTTTTTAACTGGCATTTTTTTACTTTCGGCAGGACTTTTTGCAAATCCTTTTAATTCAAAACTAACTGATAATGAGCGCAAAGTAATTGATTCAGGTGAACTTCTCATCAAAAATATCAATTACGAAAAAAATATCAGTTTGAAAAAAGAAGAATCGGCTCTTGGCGATAAACTTCTTGCAGAAATCAAAGATTTAAATCCAAAATATCTTGCAGAAGTAATTCAGATTAAGCCTTACGAAGGAAATGAAGATTTACCAGAACGGCTTGAAGCACTTTTGAATAATGTTCCTGAATATGCAGGAATTCCATATTATTCTGAGCGCCACGATAAATGGTATAATCTTTATGATTCAGCTGAAATAATAGAAACTTTAGAATCTGAAGACGGAAAATCAAAAACAATTAAGGCCGACCTGGAAATGGAGCCTTTTGATATTGTAAAAGAAACAATCAATATTTATAAAGATGAACAGTCTATTCTTTATAGCGCGGTAAATACAAATAAACTTCGCTATTTAGACAAATTTGACTGCATCAAACCTGAAAAATTGAAAATCTGCATTCTTTTGTTCCGCGACGGAGATAATTGGGTGCTTTACGGAATTGGTGGTGTAAATGCGCCAAGAGTTCCGTTATTAACAGAACGAATTCAAACATCTTTTATAAACAGAATTAAAACGTTCTGCTCGTTTATTTTTAAGAAATTTTAGAATATTTTAAGGCAGGCATTTTGAGATTGCCTGCCGTTTTACATTACAAGGTAGGAGTTAAAAATGATTTGGTTAATCGGTTGCAAAGGTATGCTTGGTAGTGAGGTTGCAAAGCAGCTCGATGAAAAAAAACTTCCGTGGATTGGAACAGATAAAGACGTTGATATTACAAATCCGCAGGCACTTGAAAATTTTGTTAATAAAATTGAAACAGCTTCTTACTTTCCTTCTGAATTGCACCGCGCAGACAGAAAAATTCAATGGATTATAAACTGCGCAGCTTATACTGAGGTTGATAAAGCCGAAGAAGATTCTGAACTTGCCCAAAAACTTAATACTGAAGGCCCGATTAATATTGCCCGCGTTGCAAGACGCACTGGTGCTAAATTGATTCACGTTTCGACTGATTATGTTTTTAACGGTAAAGTAAACGAGCCTTATAAAGAAGAAGAAAAGAAGTCGCCACTTAGCGTTTATGGGAAAACTAAGGCACTTGGCGAGGACGGAATTATGAAAGAAATGAACACTTATTATATTATCCGTTCTTCTTGGCTTTACGGTTTTAATGGCAGTAATTTTGTTTATTCTATGACTAAGGCTATGAACAGCCAGGATTGTGTTCGTGTGGTAAACGATCAAATTGGATCTCCAACTTACGCTCCTGATTTGGCTGGCGCCATTTTAAAGTTTATTGATAAAAGTGATAACGCTAAATCGTTTTTTGGAAAAAACAGCGCGCCAGCTTATGGCATTTATAATTATTCTGATGAAGGTGAAGTTTCCTGGTACGATTTTGCTTGTGAGATTTACCGACTTGGACGTAAATTTGGCCGCATTTCTGCTGAATGTAAGATTGAACCTTGTTCTTCTGCAGATTATGGTGCAAAAGCCTTGCGCCCTTCTTACTCGGTTTTGAATAATGAAAAGATTTTTAAAGCATTGAAAGTAAAAATTCCTGAATGGAAAAACAGCCTCGAAAAATTTATGAAAAACGATAGATTTTGTGCGATGTAATTTATTTATTTTTTGATGCAAAGCACGTTAGCGATGTGAAGGGCGGCTGCAACTGAAAGTTGCAGCCGGTAATTTTTAGAGCGTGAGTTCACGCTCTAAAAATTACTGAAGCGTAAGCGGAACCCGGAACGTAGCGCCCAGCAGGCGCCGAAGGCGCCTGCTGGGAACGCCCAAATATTATTTAATATCTTTACGTTTAATTTTACCAGAAATTGTTTTAGGAAGCTCTTTTACAAAATCCACAATTCTTGGATATTTGTACGGAGCTGTCGTCTTTTTTACAAAATTTTGTATATCTTTTACAAGCTCGTCGCTTGGCTCAGAGCCTTTTGCAAGAATAATTGTTGCTTTTACAACCTGGCCGCGAACCGGGTCTGGAGCTGCTGTAACTGCGCATTCAACAACTGCCGGATGCTGCATAAGTACTGATTCAACTTCAAAAGTTCCAATTCGGTAGCCTGAACATTTTATTACATCATCGTTGCGGCCTGTGAACCAGAAATAACCGTCTTCGTCGCGCCATGCATTGTCTGAAGTATGATAGTAGCCGTCGTGCATTACGGATTTTGTTTTTGCAGGGTCGCCAAAGTATTCCATAAAAAGTCCCGGAAAGTTTCCGTTTTTCATATCAACTACGATTTCGCCTACTTCACCGTCTTCTACTTCGTTTCCGTCTTCGTCAATTAAAGTTACATTGTAGTATGGTGCTGGTTTTCCAAGACTTCCAGGTTTTATGCGCTCGTTTCCGTAATTAAAGAGCGAAAGTGTTGTTTCTGTCTGGCCAAAACCTTCGCGGATTTCTTTTCCGGTGATTTCTTTCCACTTATTAAATACTTCTTCTGAAAGCGGCTCGCCGGCTGTAGACCAATGCAAGCAACTTGAAAAGTCATACTGTGTCAAATCTTCTTGGATAAGGAAGCGGTAAATTGTTGGTGGCGCACAGAATGATGTTATATGATGTTTTTCTATCTGTTTAATCAAATCAATTGGCTTGAATTTGTCGTGATAATCGTAAATAAATACTGAACATTCTGCAATCCATTGACCATAAAGTTTTCCCCAAACGGCTTTTCCCCAGCCTGTATCTGCAACTGTAAGGTGAAGTCCGCCTTTTTTTACCTGCTGCCAGTAACTTGCTGTTACAATGTGTCCAAGCGGGTAAAGATAGTTGTGAGAAACAAGCTTTGGATGGCTTGTTGTTCCCGATGTAAAATAAGCAAGAAGAATATCGTCGTTTTTGCTGATTTCTTCGCGCTTAAGTGCGTGGAATTCTGCAAGAGCTGATTCGTTTACGTTAAGGTAGCCTTCTGTAAAATCGAGCCAGGTTGGATGTTTTTCTTTGAATTCTTTGCTCATTTCCTTGTCTAATCCAAATGGTGGAACAGCTACGAGAGTTTTTAACGAAGGACATTCTTTTTGGGCGTCTTCGATGTAAGAAAAAAGTTCGCGGTGGTCTACAGCAACAACTGCTTTTATATATGCTGCATTGCAGCGGAAAATAATGTCTTCTTTTGTAAGCATATGAGTAGCTGGAATTACTGAAGCACCAATTTTATGAAGTGCTACAATAGAAATCCAAAACTCGTAACGGCGCTGAAGAATAAGCATAACAAAGTCGCCGCGTTTAATTCCAATACTGCGAAAATAAGCCGCAGCCTTATCAGTTCGCTCTTTGAGTTCTGCAAAACTCATTTTGAGTTCTTCGTCATTATCATTGCACCAGATAAAAGCTGTTGCGTTTGGTGTGCGCTGGGCAAGAACATCAACTACATCATAACCAAAATTGAAGTTCTGCGGCACTTTTATTTTATAGTTTGCAAAAAAGTCGTTATAATCTGTAAATTCAGTCTTTTCAAGAAAATCTTCCAACATAAATCAATATCCTTCAGAAAAATCTGACTGCGGATCCCCGCTACGGAAAAAAAGCAAGGTATCTCCCGCCATTTGTTCACCGTGCTTTGTACATGGTTCGCTGGCGGTTCCCCCTTACTTTCTTTTCCTGCGTCCCACAGTCAGATTTTTCACAATGTGTTTCACTAAATAATGATAGCCAAAAACTTAGCTTTCTTTTCATTAAGCGCCTGCATACCATGCTGCTTTGTGGCGTCAAAATACACACTATCACCCTCTTCCAAAATCATTTCTTTTCCATCAACAACAAGTTTCATAGAGCCTTCAATCATAAACTCAAATTCATGTCCCGGATGTGAATTAAAATGAATTTCGCGTGTATCTTCAGGTGTAATAGTAACTACAAACGGATCAGCTTTTCGGTTCTGAAAACCAGCAGCCAGCGCCTGATATTTGTAATCACTTCGGCGGTCAACAGAAAGCCCTTTATCCTTTTTAGTCAAGCAATAAGAATGCATATGAGGCTCTTTGCCAGAGATAAGGGTTCCAAGATCAATACCGTATTTTTTAGACATAGACTGCAAAATTCCAACCGGAATATCAACAGTTCCCGTCTCATACTTCTTGTATTGTTCAATCGAAATACCGCAAACACCTGCAGCTTCTTCAACCGAAACGTCCATAATTTCACGCAGACCGATTAAACGGTCTGCTACAGCCTTTATCTCCTCGTTCATAAATCACCTCAACTTAATGGGATTTTTGGAATGTCCCTCGCTCCTTTCAGTCGCTCAGGCCGCTATGTCCGCACTTCGCTAACGCTCACCGTCCTCGCTCGTTCGTTCGCTTTGCTCACTCACTCGCTGCGGTCGGCAGCAACTTCGTTGCTGGTGCTCCCAGCGCTCACTCACACTTACATACTACATTAATTCCACTCAAAATTCAATAGAAAAATTAAAATATAATAAAAATATTTAGTATTTTTAAAGTTTACACCGCAAAAAAAACTGAGCTGCAAAAAATCCAAAATACACAAAAACACAAATCTTGTATTTTGCTCTTTTTGCAACTCAGTTTTTAAACAGTTTTTGAAAATCAAAAAGCTTTTATCTTAAAGTTCAACCTTTTCAACTTTAAAATTTTCAGCATCTTTTGCAGATTTTAAATTATTAAGAACAGTTCTGTAAGCTCCAAGGAAAATAAATAAAAGTCCAAATCCAATATCAGGAAGCAAAGCTTTTAAAAATTCCGCGTTGCTAAAAAGAACCGGCGTAATAGCTAAAAATCCAGGAATAGTTAAATTTTCAATTTCTTTTGAAATCTGAATAAACAAAACCGAATATTGAGCAAAAATAAAGGCAATCAAAATTGCAATCACGTTTAAAACAATTCCAAATCTTGTAAGTTTTCCCTTTGCAATTGCATAACCTTTAAAAGCACAAATCGAAATTGCAAGACCTGCAATCGAAGCAAAAAAGCCAAGTGCGCCAATTAAAATCCATAAAACGGAACCAATTAAAGCGCCAAGCAAACATGCAAAAAAGCCTTTTACATAATTTTTATGGGTTTTCTTTTCCTGTTCAACTTTGTTTATTACATTTTCTGCGCATTTTGGGCACAAAAGTGAATGAACGGTTCCGTTTGTGTAAAACGAAAGAAACTCTGTTTCGTCACAATAATCACAAATATTTTTGCCTTCAATTTCCTTGAGTTTTTCAACTATTTCTTTCAAAATTTCATCAACTCCAGAATCAAGGCTTTCTGTGTAAAGAAGGCGGATTTCATTTTTGTCCATTGAATATTCAGAAATTATTGTTTTGCTCTGCAAGGCATCAAAATATTCAAAAAGTTTACTGCGATTATTGTTTGGCGCCAAATTAAAATAAATTATCAACTGATTTTCAGAATCAAGTTTATCTTGAACAGTAAAAAAGTAGTTTTCAATTTTTCCAATCCAGTTGAGTCCAAAATTTTTAAAATTAAGATTTTTAAGTTTTTCAGCATTAATATCTGTCATTGTAATTCTCCATTTTTTTATATTAAAAGAAAATTTCAAAAAAATCTATCTGTCGGTTTTGCGTGCGTTTTGATTTGCGGCTCTTATTCAAGGTTGAAATGGTTTTAGTTGGCAAGTATAATAAAAGCACAATGAAAAAACTAATTTGTGTTTTAAAACAGGGTTTTAACAAAAAATCTAACTTTTATAAAGAAAATATTTCAATTGCAATTTTTGCTTTAAGCGTTTTTGTTTTGTGCTTAATTTTTGCACTTCGTGCTTTTCGGCCGGTTTTGTATATTGTGCGCGTAAATGATTCAGTTTTTGATGAATACATTTCTAATGCGCCACTTCCGCAAAAAAAATATCACTTGCTTTTTGTAAAAGAATCTGACCAAAAAGCGGTAAAGCAGCATTTTTTTGGAAAACTTAAAAAAATTGCTGCGAATATTGAAAATCATCAGGAAATTGGTTTATTAAATTACGAATATTCAGAAAATCAAAAATTTTTTGAAATTTTGAATGAGCCGATTTTGCCTTCTGTTCAAGCTGATTTTAATGCAAAAGGCCTTGATTCAACTCTTTCTTCGCCAAAATTAAGCATAACTTTTTCTGATACAAATAATTTGCCAAACGGAAATCGAGCAATTCTTGTTGATAATCTTTATGCAAACGATGAATCTTATAAACTTAATGTAAAAAAAGGCGTTTTGTGCACAGTTTTTGATAAAAAAAAGTCAAAAGCCATTTTTGATTATTGCGAAAAACTTTTTGTAAATCCTGAAGTCAAACAATCAAATGAAGTTGTAACAATTGCAAGCGTTGGCGATATTATGGTTGCGCGCGGCGTTCAGGAAATTCTTATTAATAAAGAAAATGGAATTCAGCAGGTTTTTGATGATACTTTACCAATTTTGCAAAACGCTGATTTTACGCTTGGAAATCTTGAAGGCGTTGTTACTGAATCCTGGAAAAATGCAACAAAAACTTACACTTTTAAATTCAAAAAAGCTGTTTTGCCAAAACTTTTGGAAGCCGGTTTTGATTATTTTATGCAAACTAATAATCATTGTTATGATTATGGTGAGCCAGGTTTTAAAGATACGCTTGCGGCTTTTGAAGAATTTAATATTCCTTCAAGCGGAATTGGAAAAAATCTGGAAGAAGCAAAAAAGTTTTATCATACTACAATAAAAGGGCTTCCGATTTCGGTAATTTCCTGCGGCGCCTTTCCGGTTGAGCGTTCTGGCTTTAATGGCGAAAAAACGGCAACTGCAACCCAGTCGCGAGCAGGAATTCTTTGGAAAAGTGATGAACTTTTGGAACTTGTAAAAGCTGAAAAAGAATTGGGCTATTTTGTAATTGTAAATGTTCATGGCGGTGAAGAATATGTTTTTGCGCCTACAAAAAAGCAGCGCGAATTTTATGAAAGCCTTTGTGATAATGGCGCGGACGTTGTATTTGGAAGTCATCCGCATGTTCTTCAGCCAACTGAATGGCACGGAAAAAGTCTTATAGTTTATTCTATGGGAAACTTTATTTTCAACGGAATGGAAGGAATGCGCGGGGGAACCGACAGCGAAATCGTAAAAATTGGAGTTCTTAACGGTAGAATTGCTTATGTAGAACAATATCCGGCTGCTATAAAAAATAACGGCGTTAAATTAAAAAAATAATTTAACGCCGACATATTTCCAAAAAGTTTTTGCAAAGCAAAAATGCAAAATGCGTAAATATGTTGAGTCAAGGCAAGCTTGCCTTAAAGCCTTAACGTTGCTGTTTACGCATTTTTTTTAGTCTTCGACCTTTAAAACTTCTCGGCGATACTTTGTACCAATTTCTGTAAGTTTGAATTTTTGGATTTTTCCACTTCCGGTCATTGGGAATTCGTCCATAAACATAATAAGCTGCGGCCACTTGAACTTTGAAAGTTTGTCGCGGCAGAACTCAATTACATCTTGTTCGGTTAGAGTTTTTCCTTCATGTAAAATAATAAACGCGCCAGTAATTTCGCCGTAACGTTCTGATTTTACAGCTGCAACCTGAATATCTTTAATTTCAGGCATTTGAATAAGAAACTCTTCTATTTCGCGAGGGTAAATATTTTCACCACCGCGTATAATCATATCTTTAATTCGGCCGGTAATTTTATAATTTCCGTTTTCGTCTTTTACTCCAAGATCTCCAGAATGCAAATAGCCGTTTTCATCAATTGTTTCTGCGGTTGCTTCAGGCATTTTGTAGTAACCTTTCATTACGTTCCAGCCTTTACAGCACATTTCACCCTGCACTCCTGCCGGACATTCTTCGCCAGTTTCTGGATTCAAAACTTTTACATCAATTCCTTCAAAAGCGTTTCCAACTGTAGTTGCACGAACTTCAAGGCTGTCATTCCAATGACTTTGAGTCATTCCAGGACTTGTTTCTGTAAGACCGTAAACCGAAGTAATTTCTGGCATATGCATTTCGTAATTAACGCGCTTCATCAGCTCTACAGGAACTCCAGAGCCGGCCATAATTCCAGTTCTAAGCGAAGTTAAATCAAACATACTAAACATAGGATGATTTAATTCTGCAATGAACATTGTTGGAACACCATAAAGCGAAGTACATTTTTCTTTTTGAATTGACGCAAGCGCAACAAGCGGATCAAAATTTTCGAGAAGAACGTGAGTTCCGCCGTGTGTCAAAACTGCCATAACTCCAAGTACAATTCCAAAACAATGGAAAAGCGGAACAACAAGACAAAGTTTGTCTTTTGAAGTATAGCGCATTCGCTCGCCAATAATAAAACCGTCATTTATAATATTGCGGCTTGTAAGCATAACACCTTTTGGAAAGCCTGTAGTTCCAGAAGTATACTGCATATTTACAACATCGTGCTGAGTAACTTCGCTTTCAATTTTATGAATAATTTCAATATCAACATGCTGGCCTAAAAGCAAAAGTTCTGGTGTTGAATAAAGTCCGCGATATTTTTCTGGGCCCATAAATACAACATTTTTTAAGCAAGGAAATCTTGCAGATTTAAGGCAGCCACGCTCGTACTGGTCAATTTCTGGTACAAGCTCTTTTATCATAGAAACATAATTTGAATCTTTTACACCGTCTGTAAGACACAAGGTTGTTAAATCAGCCTGCTTTACAAGATACTCAAGTTCGTGAAGTTTATAAGAGGTATTTACAGTTACGGCAACAGCACCAAGTCTTGCGCACGCAAACATATAAGTAAGCCAATCCGGAACATTTGTTGCCCAGATTCCTACATTGTCGCCTTTTCTAACACCAATTGCATATAGTCCGCAAGCCAAATCATCAACGCGCTTATCAAACTGCGCATAAGTAAAACGTAAATCACGGTCAGCATAAACCATAAATTCCTGACTCGGATTTTCCTGCGTTTTTTGTCTTAATAATTGGCTCAAAGTTAATTCTATCATAATTATAGAATAATATAGAAAAATTGCGGTTTATTCAATATAATTTTTAACATATATTAAAATAATTTAGTATTATTAAAATTATTCACAAAAAATCATTTATTTGCCGCTGCAAAGCCTTTTTTAGCAGCTGATTTTTTATAAGGTTTTATTCTAATTTTTTAAATCAAACTAAATAATAGACAAACATTTCAAAATTTTATATATTCAACAATCAAAATGCATTTTTGGGGAGTTTTTTTATGGATTTAAACACAACAGAAGAAATTGACGAAATTGATTACAGTCAATTTGAAGAAAAATTTTTTGAACAGGTAAAAAGCGGAAAAAAATATCAGCACTTTTTGAATATTGGTTCACAGCTTGATTGCATGATGATTCGCAGTATTTTTTCTTCAATGGATATTCCAACCTATATCGAATTTGAAAATATAAATAAAATCTATGGCGGCGTTTCAACTTGCCTTACATCAAATATTTTTAGTATCAAATTATATATTTTAATTGATGATTATGAAGAAGCACTTGCGGTAATAAAAGACTACATCAGAAACAAAGTTGAACTACTTGCTTCAAAACAAGGAAAAGACAAATATATAAAGATTCTTGAAATTCTTGCAGCGCCTTATGTTATTTCTAGCTCTCAGGAAATGCTTGGAATTACAGTTTTGCAAAAAAATCGGTCTGAAGCTTAAAAATCTTTCCAGCCAAAAGTAACAATAAATCCTTTTTTCTTGCGTTTTTATGATTTTGTGAGATACTTTAACGTATGAAGAGAGTTTTTTTGAAAAAATCAGTTATTATTTCGGCTGGTTTGATATTGTTTGTTGTGATAATTGCATTTACCTTTTATGGAATGCTTTCAAAACAGCAGGCATCGCAAACAATAGAACAAAAACTTAGAGAAGAAATTTCGCAAAAGGGAATTATGATGGAAGATTATCTTCAGCCAGAAATTGCTCTGACTAAGAAACTTGCTAATTCCCCTACTGTAATTGAATATTTTAAGAATCCTAAAAACCGCGACGTTCACAACCGCGCAATTGCAGAATTCAAAAGTTTTCGCAATGCATTTCAATCTCATATAATCTTTTGGGCAAATGACATTGATAAAGATTTTTACAACGGAATGGAATATTCCTACACAGTAAATCCTGATAATCCAGCTGATTACTGGTACAAAATGACACTTTACGAAACCGAAGTTTACAATTTCAACATCAATTATAATGCTGATTTGGATATGACTTGCCTTTGGCTTAACGCTGTTGTTCGCGACGAAAAAATGAAGCCAATTGGAATTGCCGGAACTGGAATTGAGCTTGATAATTTTATTAACAAATGCTACGAAAGCCTTGATGATAAAATCACAATGTATTTTTTTAATGATTCGCGCGAAATCACCGGTGCAAAAAACAAACAGATTCTTGTAGAAAAACTTCATATTGATTCTCTTTGTCCACAAGATATTAATTTTGAAAATCTGATGAAAAAATCAAAAGAGCTTGCAACAACAGATTCTCTTTTGGAATTTGAAATCAGTTCTTCTGAACGTTCAGTTATGCGCTATCTTCCAAGTTACGGCTGGTATATTATTGCGAGCGCGCCAATTTCAGCGGGAAAACAAAAAGGCGTTTCTGTTTTATTTGTGATTACTTTAGCAATTGTGATTATTTTTGCTGTTTTTGTAATAATAATTGCAAAGCTGCAAGATGTAATGGTTAAAATTCGTGCTTCACAGGAAAACGAACGCGCAGTTCAGCAAAAAGAGCGTAAAATTGGCGAGCGGCTTTTTGAAGAAGCTCAAAATCTTGTTGTTGCAACAAAAGAAACTGCAGCCACAAGTCAGGATTCTTCTGCGGCAGTAAAAGAAATTGTTGCCACAATGGAAGATTCAAATGTACTTTCGGAAAATATTTCTACAAAAATAAAAGATGTTTCAAGTATTGCGAACGAAACTTCAAGCGATGTAACAGAAGGCGTTGCTCAAATTGAACAAAACGTTGCCCAATTGCACGAAATTTTTAATGCGAATCAGCAGACTATCGAAGGAATCAAAACTCTTAGCGAAAAAATTGAAAGCATTTGGGATATTGTAACGCTTATTAATAACGTTGCAGATCAGGCAAAAATCATTGCATTTAATGCAGAACTTGAAGCAAGTACAGCCGGCGAAGCTGGAAAATCTTTTAGAATTGTAGCAAACGAAATTCGCCGCCTTTCAGACGGAATTATTGACGGAACTCGCGAAATCAAAGAAAAAATCAACGAAATACAGCATTCTTCGGATTCTTTGATTCTTGCCTCAGAAAGTGGAACAGAAAAAATCAACGCAGGCTACGAAAATGCCCGCAAACTCGAAGCAAAATTTGCAAATATAAAAAGTTCAGCCGAAATCACAGCCACCAGCGCAGACAACATTGCCGAAATTATTCGCCAGCAGGCCAGCGCAAGCGAGCAGATTTTGATTGCACTAAAAGAAATTTCTGCCGGAGTTGAAAACTTTACCGTTGCAACCGACAATATTTCTTTGGCATCAGAAAATGTACGAAAGATTTCAGAGGACTTGAACAATGCAAGCAGAGATTAACGAAGAAAACAACGAAAGTTATCTCATTTTTTCGGTTCAAAATCAGCTTTTTTCGCTAAAAAATCTGAATGTGCAGGAAATTATGCATTCAGCAAAAATTCACCCGCTTCCTTTTGTACCGCCGTACATCGAAGGCGTAGTAAATTGTCGCGGACTTGCTTACACAGTTGTAAATCTTTTGAAACTCGAAAATATCGAAAATAAAAATCTTGAAAATTCGCCCGTTCTTGTTTTTAGGCGCAAAGATGATCAATTTGCAATTCAAATTTCGAGCATTGAGCTTTTTTTTGAGCCTGATAAAGAAGATATTCTTCCCGAAGGAATCAGATATAAATCAAAATTGATTCCTTATTTTGATGTTGATGCAATTGAAGCAACTTTAAAACACGATTTACGGGAGGAAGATTTATGACCAATGTATTTCGTGTTCTTATAGTTGATGATTCGGCAATTACGCGCGGACTTTTTGAGCGTGCTTTAATACGCAATGATTTTGAAATTGCCGGAATGGTTTCAAATGGAAGAAAAGCAGTTGATTTTTGCCGAATAAACAAAGTTGATGTTGTTATAAGCGATTATAATATGCCCGAAATGAACGGCCTTGAAGCTGCAAAAATTATAATCAGCGAATTTGGAATTCCAGTTTTAATATATTCAGATGATTTGAGCATAAAAGCGGATTCTTTAGCTTGTGGCGCAAGTTTTGAAAAAAAGCCCGCTCTCCAAAGTGTTAATGATTCGGTTTTAAATGATTTTTGCGCTCGTGTTCGCGAAGCTGTTGAAAAATCAATAAAAGACGGAACTGTAGCTGCGCAAAAAAAATCTGATTTTGATTTTGATAAAGAAGAAAATTTTAATAATGATAAGTCTTTTAAGGTTTTGTGTATTGGAGCTTCGACCGGAGGTCCAACGGCTGTTCAGGAGGTTTTAAACGGTCTTGGTGATAATTTTCCGCTCCCGATTCTTTATACGCAACACATTGACATTGGCGCGGACGAAAAAATGGTTCGCTGGTTTAATCAGGTTTGCCCGAATATTCCAATGAGTCTTGCTCAAAACGGCCAGATTGCAGAAAGAGGGCACGTTTATATGGCTCCGGCAGAAAAACATCTTATAATTGATTATGTAAAAAACGATAAACCAGTTTTAAAACTTTCTGATGAACCGCCAGAACGATTTTTAAGGCCGGCAGTTAATAAGCTGTTCAGGTCGGCCGCCCGCCATTATAAGAAGGCTTGTCTTGCCCTGCTACTTACGGGAATGGGCCAGGACGGAGCCGACGGTTGTAAAGAGATAACTGACGCGGGCGGTTTTACAATTTGCGAAGATGAATCAACCTGTACGGTTTTTGGAATGCCTTCAGCCGCAATTGAACTTGGCGCTGCCACACGAGTTTTACCGCGCGGCTATATTGCGCGAGCAATAATCAAAATGACTCGCTAAAGGATTTTTTATGGACGAAAAAGAGTTTACAGATATTATACAGCTAATCTCAAGCCAAACGGGAATTATTCCGCGGGAAAGTCATAAAAGCGGTATAAAAAATTTTATTGAAAAGCGAAAAAAAGAAATAAATCTCAATGGCCTAGAATATTACAATTATATTTGCCTGAACAAAGATGAAATGGATTTACTTTTGAACAATGCAACTGTAAACGAAACTTATTTTTTCCGCGAAGAATCACAATTTGTATTTTTAAAAGCAAAGGTTTTTCCTGAACTTAGGGCAAAACTTGGAACTTGTCCACTTAGAATATGGAGCGCAGCAGCTTCCAGCGGAGAAGAAATTTATTCTTTATATCTTTTGGCAACTTCGCTTGGAATCAAAACTGAATGCACAGCAACAGATATAAACACAAATGTTCTTGGAAAATGCGAAGCTGGCGAATATAAAACTAATTCTGTAAAAGCTGTGGACGGTGCAAAATTTCATTATCTTTTGGCTCCTTATTTGAATAAAGAAAAACAGGTTTCAATTCCGCGCGAAATAAGCTCAAAAATTGAACGACGGCACATAAATCTTACAAAAAATGATGCTGTTTTTCCGCGAAATATCAATTTGGTGTTTATCCGAAATGTTTTTGTTTACTTTACTGTTGAAATGCGAAAAACAATTCTTCAAAAAATTGTTGATGATTCGCTTGCTCCAGACGGATATCTTTTTCTTTCGATGAATGAAATTGCAACAATTGATTCTTCTGTTTTGCCAAAAGGCCTTGAAAAATGTTCCGAAGGAAACGTTTTTTATTTTCATAAAAAAGGATGATTTTAGTGGGAATATTATCAAAATTTTCTAAAGCTGATTTTCTCAAAAAAAGAGCCTTTAGTGCGCAATCTCAAGATGCAGAAAGCGAAATTGTCTCTTTTGCAAAAAATATGGAAAATCCTTCTGAAAATGATAATGTAATCAAAAATTTTCTTGCAGAAACGCGCTGGCTTTGCCGCACACTAAAAACTCAACCAGAAATTACGCGCGAAATTCTTAGGGTATTAAGTATAACCCGCGACAGTTCTTTGATTTTGGGCTTTACTCCAGTTTATAATCTTTACAAAGCAACAGAAGATCTTTACAAAGCAATAATTGACGGAAAAGCCAATTTTTCTGAAAATCTTTTGCTTTTAATTCGTGGAACTGCAGACAAACTTTCTCAAATGTGCGATATGATTGAACAAGGCCGAATGAACGAGCTTTTTGAAATAAATATTCGCCAATATCTTTTGTATCTCGATAAAGCAGTTGCTGGAGAAATTTTTAATGTTCAAAATCTTATTTTAAATGAAAACGCAAAACCTCTTTTACTTTCCGAAAATTCAACAGAAAAACCGGAACAAAAAGAAGCGCAAGTCCAACCTGATTTTAAAATCAAAGAAAAAAAAGACGGAATAATTCAGCTTGATTCAACAAAAATCTCAGATCTTGTTTATCAACATCAGGAAATGATTGCCCGCTCGTATATCATAATGAATCAGATTGAACTTATGAAAGACGCAATGCTTGAAGGCGATAAACGTGCGGCTCGCACTTCGTACAAACAGCTTTCCGCCGATGCGCAGAATCTTCAGACAAATCTTTTGCTTTCGCATGAACAGTTGATTTCTTTTATTGCAGAAGATTCTTTGCTTGCCGCTCACAAAGATTTTCAGGGATTTTTTGTTTTTGCAAATGGCCGAAAGTATCTTATTCCTTCAGAATTTGTAGTTGATGTAATTTCTGAGTCGCGCCACAACTATATAGAAAAGCAAAATCAAAAATTTGTAATTTACATTCAGGAAAACGAAGCGGGAAACGAAAAGAACCGCGAAGAGCTTCCGGTTTATACCCTATCCTCTTTACTTCCGGGAACTCCGGTTACAGACCCGCCAGTTATGGACACAATTTTGCTTGTGAATTATCAATCACAAAAAGTTGGAATTATAGTTGATTCAATGCAAAAATTTGTTTCGGTAATCAAACTTCCAATGCCAGATTCTTTTGAATATTTTCCTTTTTTAAAAGGTCTTGCGTTTGATGAAAAATACGATATGATTCCGATTCTTTATCTTCCAGTAATCATAAAAAAATTCCGCTCAATGCGCGGTTATGATGTTAAGAAATTTGAAGCATATACAAAAAAAAGAATAAAACATGCGCTTGTAGTTGATGATTCAGACACAACAAGATTAATTGAGCACACAATTTTGGAAGGCAACTGATTTTTTGTAGAAGAAGCGTTTGACGGAATTTACGCGCTTGAAAAAATCAAAGAAAATCAATATGACCTGATTGTTTGCGATGATATTATGCCAAGAATGAATGGAGAAATTTTGCTCGATAATATTCGTCGAATGGACTCTTATATTCAAGTTCCGGTAATTGCAGTTTCAAATACACCAATTCCAAAGGCAGACTTTTTTATAAGCAAATCTGATTTTAAGCGTGATAATCTGATTCAAAAAATCAAGGAGCTAGTTCATGAATAAACGCCTGATAGTGCTTGAACCTTCAGTTACAATACAGTCAATTTTACACGAAATAGTAAGACGCGATGATTACGAGACTTCTTTTGAAACAAACGGAATCAGATTTTTGGTTGCAATGTATAATATGCTGCCCGATGCAGTTTTAATAAATGCAAGAAATATGAATCCTTCGTGCATAGAAATTGTGCGTTTTATAAAAAGCATTGCGCGCTTTAAGACAATTGCCGTTGGAATTTATGCAACAAGCGAGTTTATTTTTTCAGATGAATTTAAAACAAATTGCGGCGCAGATATTTTCTTTAAGTTTGACCAAAATCAAATAATTTCAAATATCGAGCAGCTAATCGCAAAAAAAGAAACAGGCCTAAATGTTCCGGAAAAAAATGATATTATAAAAACCGGCGTTCAGGAAAAAATATTTTCAATGCTTGAAAATCTGGATTCGCTAAAAAATATATCAAAAGAATTTTTGAGTTTAATTGCAGAACTAGGAGAAATTCCAGCGTGTTCGGTTTTTATCAAAACCCAAGAAGGACTTGAAAGTTTTTATATTTGCGAAGAAAATTTTACAGAAACAGAAATAAATGATTTTTTGAAAGTTTGCACAACTGATTTTGAAAATCTTTTTCCAAATTTAAATACAACAAAGTTAATTCCACAGAAAATAGAATCTTTAATTGCGCTTGAACAGTTTCGCTCAAACGAATTGCCGCTTTCAGCATATCAGTTTTTTCCGCTCGTAGATAATAAAAATATGGTATTTGGCACAGTACATATTGTTCGCGAAGGCTCTTTTACAACAAAACAAACAGATTTACTTGCTTTTTGCGTAAAAGAAGTTTCAAGGCTTTTCCAAAGTGCAATAAAAATGGAAGTTAAATTAAAATTTGAGCGAAACATCAGAAAGGCTTTTAGCCGTTTTGTTCCCGAACAAATTATAGATGAACTCGTAGACGGAGCCGAAACCGAATCTCAGCTTGGCGTTGGTGAAAAACGTGACGTTGCAATTTTGTTCTGTGATATTCGCTCGTTCACAAACATAAGCGAATGCAATAAACCAGAAATTATCGTGGGCTTTCTAAACCGCTATTTTACGGCGATGTGCACCGTTATAAAAAAACACGGCGGAACAGTAGATAAATTTATGGGCGACGCAATAATGGCAATTTTTGGCGCGCCGGTAAGCTACGAAGACAATTCGCGCCGCGCCCTCGCTGCCGCTTACGAAATGCGAGATGTTTTAGATACAATTCCGCTTGATGAATTAATTTTACCAAAAGGAATGAAGTTTAACATTGGAATTGGTATTCATTATGGCGATGTAATTGTAGGCTCAATAGGTTCGGCGGACAAAACAGATTATTCAGTTATTGGAGATAATGTAAATCTTGCAAGCCGAATAGAAGGACTCACAAAAACTTATGGCGCTATGATTATTGTAAGCGGCGCTGTAAAGGACGACATAAAATCAGGGGATTTTATCTATCGACATCTTGATAATGTAAAAGTAAAAGGAAAAGAAAAGCCAGTTCCGATTTTTGCAGTTGATAAAACGCTCGAAGATTTTTCTTCAAAATACAGAGAAAGTTATGATAAAGCCTTTTCGCTATACAAAAAAGGCGTATGGAATCTTGCGCGCGACTATTTTCAAAAGGCTTTAGATGAAGCTCCTTTGGACAAAGCTGCTAAACTTATGCTTAGCCGGTGCGAAGACTTTATAAAAAAGCCGCCCCTGCATTGGGACGGCGCAATTGCTTATAATACAAAGTGAGCGGCGCCTCGCTTGCGCTCGGCGCACCCCCTCACCTTTCAGTTTCAGGTTAATCCTGCAAAGCTTCGTATCCTTCTTCGCCGGTTCTAACCTTTACAACATTTTGAACATCGTATACGAAAATCTTTCCGTCTCCAATGTGACCAGTATAAAGAACTTCCTTAGCAGCTGCCACAACAAGATCAACAGGAACTTCGCTAACTACAATATCAACCTTAATCTTAGGAAGAAGAGTCATATCCATTTCAACACCACGATACTTTTGAACGTTTCCGTGCTGAACACCGCAACCAAGTACGTTTGTTACAGTCATACCAGTTACGTTGATGTCGTTCATTGCAGCCTTAAGCTCGTCGAACTTGCTCTGGCGTGTAATAATAGTAACCATATGGAACTTTGCATCTGGGCGACTTGTTGCCTTTGTAACAGGAACAGCCTTTTCTGCAGGCACAGAAGAACTTACAGCGGCAGTTCCACCAACTCCAGCAGCACCTTCAGTCATAACTTGAGGAGCCATAATAAATCCTGCGTAGCTTGAATCAATACCATGTTCCAGCTTATCAAGACCAATAATTTCTTCTTCGCGGCTTGCACGAAGTCCGTGGAACTTCTTAATCAGGCTGAAAGTAATTAACATACAAACCGTTGTCCATAGCAAAATTGAACCTTCACCAAGAGCCTGAATTCCAAGATGCTTAAAACCGCCACCGTAGAATACACCATTTTCAACATTGAACAAACCATCAGATAAAGTACCCCAAATACCGTTTGCAAGGTGAACAGCAACAGCACCAACCGGGTCATCAATGTGGAGCTTCATATCAAGGAACTCTACAACAAGAACTACAATGATTCCAGAAACAACACCGATGATAGTTGCACCAAGTGCGTCAACAGTAGCACAAGTTGGAGTGATTGCAACAAGACCAGCCAAAGAAGCGTTGAGAGTCATAGAAACATCAGGCTTTCCGTTCTTAATCCATGTAAAAATCATTGTTGTAACACAAGCAACAGCTGGAGCAATTGTTGTAGTTGTGAAAACAGCAGCCAAACCACCAACACCAAGAAGCTGAGTACAAGCAGCACCGTTGAAGCCATACCAACCAAACCAAAGAATGAAAGTTCCAAGTGCGCCAAGAGTCAAAGAGTGACCAGGAATAGCGTGAACCTTTGTTACCTTTCCGTTCTTATCATAATCATACTTTCCAATACGAGGGCCAAGAAAAATTGCACCAATCAAAGCAGCCGTTCCACCAACAGAGTGAATTGCAGCTCCACCAGCAAAGTCTACAAAACCAAGCTGAACAAGCCAGCCCTGAGAATTCCAAACCCAGCCAGCTTCAATCGGATAAACAACAGCAGAAATTACAGCAGAATAAATACAGTAAGAACTAAACTTTGTGCGTTCTGCCATAGAACCAGAAACAATAGTTGCAGCAGTTGCACAGAATACAAGGTTGAATACAAAGCTAGACCAGTCAATTTCAGCAAAGTTAGTAAACAACTGCATATTAGGTTTACCAATCAAACCAAAAAAGTAATTTTCGCTCATCATCAAGCCAAAACCGAGCAACATAAACATAGGAGTTCCAATACAGAAATCCATAAGGTTTTTCATAATGATATTTCCTGCATTTTTTGCTCGTGTAAAACCAGTTTCAACCATTGCAAAACCACATTGCATAAAAAATACAAGTGCTGCACCAATAAGGAACCAAACGCTCCAAACTTCACTCATAATATCCTCCTCGTGAAAGTTCAAATATTTAGTAAAATCTTTTATAGGGTGTTTCCCCAAGAGCCTGTCTAACGACAGCCTCTTGGGGCCGGGCTTTCCGCCATTACGCTTACGCTTCAGCCACCCCAGCTATCGCTGGCCTTCGCAGCAAAGCTGCTCGGAGACTCGCTCAAAATGCTCCACCGGAGCATTTTGCCGGCTTTCAGCCGTCGCTCCCTAGGTGGCCTTGCGCAGCCTTCGGCTGCGCAAGTGGCTCCAATCCCTAACACAAAAAACAAAAGGCGCCGCATTTTTTGTGCCGTTGTACACCAGCCAAAAAACACGACGCCTTTGTCTTTCTTCAAATAAAAAAAACGCTGCGTTTCTCCGTTCCTAAAAACGAAAAATCGCAGCGTCGTTGCCACAAATAAAAAAATACCGTAAACATTATTTTTTTATTAATGCATTTTTGCATTGCAAAAAGTGCTAAAAAAAATTAAGGCGTCGAAGAATTCTTTCTTCGACGCCTTTGTCTAAGTTGATATAATTATATAATATTATAAAAAAAAAGTCAATCTATTTGATTAGAAACTCCCATCGGTTTCGCATATAAAGTTCTGTTATAGCCATTCGTTCAAGATATGAAAGTTCAAAATAATGAGTTTCAAAATATTTTTCTAATATAATAATTGATTCATAAGAATTTAGATATTCTTTTGGTTTTACATTATTTAACTTGGCAGTGAGTTCATCATATAGTTTCTTTTCAGTTTCATTCAGATTAAACTTCTTTAAAGATTCAGAAGTTATAAAATCTGCATATTTTGAATGCAGATAATTATAATGCATTAAAGCATAATTACAGGCATGCAAAAACTCTTTGGGAAATCTAATTTTACCAAATCCAAAATCAGAAGATTCAATATCATAATAACAAATATTATCATGTTTGGTTATAAGTTTGTCGGTTTCAGTAAAATTAATCAAAATGGATTTTTTCCCATTTTCATGATAAATGTCTATCAAATATTGATTCTGTCCATTAAATGCAAAAGCTATCAAATATTTTAAGTGAAATTCATGAACAATATATATTTTTTTATAATAATTTGTACATAATTCAGAAGGTGAATTAACTAATGCTCCTACAATACCAGAAAAAAGCTCCTGAGAAACATAATTTTCATCCATTTTTTGCATAATATAAAGAGCAATATAAATTGCATCAGAACAATCATCAATATGTGCAACATTATTTTTCCAATCATATCTATAATAAAGTTCAGGATACGTATAATGCAACTCATCATCTACAATCGCTTTAAAACGTTGTTGTGCATTTATGATTTCTATTTCAGGAAAATCATTTATAGTTTCCATTGGAAAATTAAAAGATTCATTTGTAACATAATCTTCATCAAACTCGTAATCATATTCACTAAAACCGTAAATATTTTTTTTAGTATAAGATTCTTCTGCAAATAAAAGGGCACAAAAACTTGTAAATAAAAATGCAAAAACTCCCATAACTTTTGTTCTTCTGTTCATGAAAAACTCCTAAAATTTATTTAATATTTCGATAGCCGTTTCAAGACTGACACATGAAGCAAAACGTTTTGGCCACATCATACTATTATAATAATTGTAAGTTGTTTCTTTATCCATAAAATCATTATCAACAGTTGAGTTAGTTCCAGCAGGAATAATTACTTTGAAGCCTCTCTCAAAAGCTGATTTTACACTTGCGTCAATGCATAAATTTGTCTGAAGACCAACAATCATAAGAGAATCTTCTTTTTTATCTCGAAGATAGCTCACTAAATCTTTATTACCAAAACAGCTGTTTATAGTTTTTGTAAAGATTTTTTCGTCTTTGCAAGGAGCAACTTCGTCTGCAATTTCAAATGCTTTATCACCAAAAGAAAAACCAGAACCTTTTCCGTCATCATGCTGAATATAAATTACTTCAATATGATTTTTTCGCGCTGCTTCAAGCACTTTGTTCGTACTTTTTATGAAACCTTCATAATCATAAAGCCGTTCGTTTGTAATTCCTTTTTGAATATCAATTGCAAGAACTGTCATTAATCTAAAAAATCCTTTGTGTTAATTTTTGAAAATGGTATAAAATTTGCCATTTTTGTTTTATGCTCAGAAATAATTTTTTCCATATAGATTAAACTGTACCAGCGGCCAAATTTATAACCGCAGCTTGAAAAACGGGCAACAGTTTTGTAACCAGTTGCAGAATGAAAACGTTCGCTGTTTCTTGTAAGATATTCGTCTTCGTTTTCAATTGGATCTGCAATTCCAGCATAAAGATTTGTGACATTTTGCTTTGATAAAATTTCTTCGAGTTTTTGGTAAAGAAGTTTTCCAAGTCCTTTTCTGTGAAAATCTTTATGAATGTAAATTGAAGTTTCTGCAACCCAATCATAAGCTGCACGAGCGCCAAAACGGCTTACATAAACATAACCGGCAATTTTTCCGTCAATTTCTGCAATTAAATAAGGATAATTTTGAAGTGTTGTACAAATGCGGTTTTCAAATTCTAAAAGCGAAGGAACTTCATACTCAAAAGAAATTGCAGTATTTTTTACATAATAAGAATAAATCTCAAGTAAAGCAGCTGCATCATTTTTTGTTGCAACTCTGATTTTAACTTCCACTTTTTACCTCTTTCAAAAATGGCTTTTTAATTAGCCAGTAAACCTATATTACTCTTTTGAAAAAGCATTTACAAGAGATTTAAAAAGAAAGCAAAGCGGTCGCCGCAGGCGACCGCTTTGCACTTAAATTATTATTTAAACTAACAATTTAACTAGTTTAGCAACTATAAAACTCCAAAACTATCTAACGCTGAACAACAAATCGCCGTAGCTTGGGAATGGCCAAAGTGCTTTTGGAGTAATAGTTTCAAGTTCATCAGCACAAAGGCGCAATTCGTTCATTGCAGCAAAAACATGCTCGCGATAGAAGAATGCAGTTTTGCTTGAATCTCCGCTATCAGCAATTTTCTTAGCTTCAAGAACTTCGCTTTCAAGTTTTTCAGTTTTGCTGTAAATGCAGCTTGTAAGAGTTGAAACTTTTTTGAGCATTGAGCTTTCGTAAGTTGTATCGCACTCGCCGCATGCAGCTTTTTTCAAGCCGATTGTTTCTGCAAGTTTGTTTGCATATTTGCTTGCAGCTGGCAAAATATCTTTCTTTGCCATTTCAAGCATTGTTTCTGCTTCAATATTGATAATCTTTGAGTAGTTTTCGTTATGAATCTCAAAGCGGCTTGTAAGTTCAACCTTGCTGTAAACACCAAACTTTTCGAATACTCGTATGTTCTTTTCATCAAGAATGTGTGGAAGAGCTTCTGGTGTAGATTTTAGGTTGTAAAGTCCGCGCTTTTCAGCTTCGCGAACCCAAGAATCATCATAACCGTTTCCGTTGAAAATAATTCTCTTGTGCTCTTTAATTGTCTTCAAAATCAAGTCGTGCAAATCACCTTTAAAGTCTTTTGATTTTTCAAGTAAATCTGCAAACTGGCTTAATTCTTCAGCAACAACAGTATTTAAGAATACGTTTGCGCAGGCAATAGATTCATTTGAACCAAGCATACGGAACTCAAACTTGTTACCAGTAAAAGCAAATGGTGAAGTACGGTTACGGTCAGTAGTATCTTTGTTGAAGTCAGGCAAAACAGTAACACCAATCTGCATCTTTTCTTTTTCGTGCTTTCCGTATGGAACGCCCTTTTCAATACTGTCAAGAATTGCAGAAAGTTCATCTCCAAGGAAGATAGAAATAATAGCAGGAGGCGCCTCGTTAGCTCCAAGACGGTGGTCGTTACCAGCCGAAGCTACAGAAATACGCAGCAAATCCTGATACTCATCAACAGCCTTAATAATTGCACACAAGAATAAAAGGAACTGAGCATTCTGATCTGGGGTTGCACCAGGATCAAGAAGGTTCTTTCCAGTATTTGTAGAAATAGACCAGTTGTTATGTTTACCACTTCCGTTTACACCGGCAAATGGTTTTTCGTGCAAAAGACATACCATTCCGTGTCGGCTTGCAACCTTACGCATCATTTCCATAGTAAGCTGGTTGTGGTCGCAGGCAAGGTTTGTTGTGCTGAAAATCGGTGCCAGTTCGTGCTGAGCTGGAGCAACTTCGTTATGTTCAGTTTTAGCCAAGATTCCAAGCTTCCAAAGTTCGCGGTTTAAATCCTTCATAAACTCCTGAACACGAGGTTTAATCATACCAAAGTAATGATCTTCCAGTTCCTGTCCTTTAGGAGCCTTAGCACCAAACAAAGTGCGGCCAGTATAAATCAAGTCTTCGCGCTTATCGTAAACGCTCTTGTCTACAAGAAAGTATTCCTGCTCAGGACCAACAGTTGTTTTTACGCTTGTAACAGCTTCGTTGCCTTCAAAAAGTTTAAGCACACGAACAGCCTGTTTTGAAATTGCCTGCATAGAGCGGAGCAAAGGAGTCTTTTTATCCAAAGCTTCACCAGTATAAGAACAGAAAGCAGTTGGAATACAAAGAGTTCCGTCTTTTATAAATGCATAAGAAGTTGGGTCCCATGCAGTATATCCACGAGCTTCAAAAGTAGCGCGAATACCACCACTTGGGAAAGAAGAAGCATCAGGTTCACCCTGAACAAGCTCCTTACCGCTAAACTCCATAATAACTTTTCCGTCGCTAGCAGGAGTAATAAAGCTGTCGTGTTTTTCGGCAGTAATTCCAGTAAGCGGCTGGAACCAGTGAGTATAATGAGTTGCTCCCTTTTCAATAGCCCAGTCTTTCATAGCGTTTGCAACAACAGTTGCAACAGAAGCGTCGAGTTTTTCGCCACCTTCAATAGTTTTCATCAGCTGTTTGTAAGTTTCTTTAGGCAGCCGAGCTTTCATAACAGTTTCGTTAAAAACGTTTTCGCCAAAAATTGGTGTTACTTCGTCCATCTTTTTAATCTCCTTGATATTGAGGGTCCCGCCGCTACGCGGCGGTCGCTATGTCCGCACTTCGCTAACGCTCATCGTCCTCGCGATGGTGGTTTCGACAAGCTCAACCACCATCGCTCCGGTCGACCGCTTCGCGGGTGCTCCCAGCGCTACCCCAAATGTTAAAGACAAAGGCGCCGCATACTTTTGGAGCGTCCTCCAAAAATTTGCAGCGCCTTTGCCGTAAAGTTACCAAAATAATTTTTCACCTTTTGCTTTACGCATTTTTGCTTTACAAAAAGTGTTCAAAAACAAAAAAGGTCGCAGAAATACCATTTCTGCGACCTCGTTGTCGTTTATGCCTTTGTTATACAGTTTCAAAAAAAAATTGTCAATAACATCATTCAAATTTTTGTGCAATAATAAAAAAATCATCAAAAAAAAAGAACAAAATCATAATGCTAAGGTGTATAATTATAAAATCACAAAAAAATTATTACTTCACAGGAGCAGGAAATGTCAAAAATCTCATTTCTAGGCAAAAAGCTTTTAGAAGCTTTTTTAATTACAATTCTTATAATTGTTTTTTCAGTTCTTTTAGTCTTATTTATTGGCCGTTCAATTAATCGAAAAACTCCAAAAAACGGAATCAACAAAGGAATGTTCGTAGAAATTAACGGTACAAAACAATGGATTCAAATGTACGGCAAAAATCTTGAAAATCCAGTTTTGCTTTATTTACACGGCGGGCCTGGCGCTCCAACAAGTCTTTATGATCATGCCTTTACAAAAGACTGGACAGATATTTATACAGTTGTAACGTGGGATCAGCGAAATTCTGGAAAAAGCTATTCTGCAGATCAAAGTTTTTCTGATTTAAGTTATCAAAACTTTATGCAAGACGGCCTTGAAATGACTCAATTTTTGTGCAAATTTTTCAACAAAGAAAAAATCACGCTGCTTGGACATTCCTGGGGAAGTCTTTTTGGTGCAAATCTTGCATTAAATTATCCGCAATATTACGAATGTTACATAGGAACCGGCCAGGTAGTCGATATGGACGAAAACGAAAAAGCCTTTGTTCAAGCTGCAAAATCATGGGCTCAAAATGATCCTGAAAATCAAAAACTTCTTGAAGAATTAGAAAAAGATGATTCTTCTACATCTTACTGGCTTGCCCGACAAAAAATAATGCAAATTTATAAATATGATATGTATGCAGACGGCAGAGATTACAATTTAGTTTCAGCAATTATTTTTAATCCGCATTATTCACTTTCTGATATATTAAAGGTATATGATTATCTGGTTCATAAAACTCCAGAATATGCAGACTACACTCTTTCTCCAGATTTTAAAAACTACACTTTAACAGATAAAACTGAATACCAGATTCCGTATTACAATATTAATGGCGACAAAGATTTTCAGGCAAATTATCTGCTTGCACAAAAATACTTTGATACTATAAACGCTCCTAAAAAACAGCTGTTTATTATGAAAGATTCAACGCACGGACTTTTGGAAGCCCGCTCAAAAGAATTTTCTAAGATTCTTCATCAAATTGCAAATCAGATATATAAATAATCAAGCTTTGCCAAATCGCAATTCTTTGATTAACGTATTTTTGTTTTGCAAAAAACAATAAAAATCAAAAATCCTCTTTTACATCTTTTGAAATATGCTATTATTTCAAAAGATGTTTTTTTATAAAAAACTCAAAAAAATTACAAAAATCCTATTGACATAGTAGGTAAAGCATTGTATAAAGTAATTACCTACATAAACAGTAGGGAATATAAAAATCATAAAACTAAATGTACAAAGGAGAAAATTATGGCTGAAATTAATCAGAGTGCATTGGAACTTATTGGCAAAACACCACTTTTGCAGTTAAACGGATATTCAAAGGCTTCTGGAATTAAGGAAACTAAGATTCTTGCAAAGTTGGAATATTTAAATCCAGCTGGAAGCGTAAAAGACCGCGTTGCTCTTGCAATGATCGAAGATGCAGAAGAAAAAGGACTTTTAAAACCTGGCGCAACAATTATCGAACCAACTTCTGGAAACACAGGAATTGGTCTTGCAGCAGTTGCAGCAGCAAAAGGATATAAAGCAATTCTTACACTTCCAGATACAATGAGTGTTGAACGCCGCAATCTTCTTAAGGCTTATGGTGCAGAAATTGTTCTTACAGAAGGCGCAAAAGGAATGAAAGGCGCAATTGCAAAAGCAGAAGAACTTCATGCTTCAACTCCAGGTTCAATTATTCCAGGTCAGTTTATAAATCCTGCAAACCCTGCAATTCATAAAAAAACAACTGGTCCAGAAATTTGGGAACAGACAGACGGCAAAGTTGATATTTTTGTAGCCGGCGTTGGAACTGGCGGAACTATAACTGGTGTTGGTGAATATCTTAAATCAAAAAATCCAGCTGTAAAAATTGTGGCTGTTGAACCTGCTACAAGCCCAGTTCTTTCAAAAGGAACTGCTGGTGCGCACAAAATTCAGGGAATTGGTGCGGGCTTTGTTCCAGATGTTTTGAACACAAAAGTTTATGATGAAATTCTTGCAATCGAAAATGAAGATGCATTTACAGAAGGCCGCGCTTTCGCACGAAGCGAAGGTATTCTTGTTGGAATTTCAAGTGGCGCTGCTCTTAAGGCTGCAAAAATCCTTGCAGAACGCCCAGAAAACAAAGGCAAGACAATTGTAGTTCTTTTGCCGGATTCTGGAGACCGCTATCTTTCAACACCACTTTTTAGCGACAACTAGGAACTGCAAAATCAAAATGAGTGGCTATTTTAATCAGTTTAATCAGATGGAGAATTTTTAATGTATAAAATTTCAACACGCGGGCAATACGCCCTTTTGATTATGGAAGAGTTAGCCATGTCTGCGCCAGATAAATATATTCCACTAAAGACCCTTTCGCACAGAAGAAATCTTTCGGTAAAATATCTGGAGCAGATTTTGATTCATCTTAGCAAAGCCGGCCTTGTAACAGGTTCGCGTGGAATCAGCGGCGGATATAAACTTACAAAACCCGCAAGTAATTACACTATTGGTGAGATTTTGCGGGTTATGGAAGGCGAACTCTGCCCTCTTGGAACTTTTGAAAACAACACGATTGTTTCAGAAGGAAGCCGCTTTTTCTGGAAGAATTTTGAAGCTGCAATTAATCAATATGTTGATTCAGTTCATTTAGATTATCTTGCAGAAAAAGACAGAGAATATGTTGGTTACGATTACTGTATTTAAAATCTGATTTTTTATAAAGCTGTGGTTTACGCAAATGCGCTTGCCACAGCTTTTTTTAGCATTTTTTACAAAGAAAAAATGCGTTTATTATAAATATCGTTTACTAGATTTTTTAATTTATTTTGTAAATGCTTTTTTGATTCGATCGATTGCTTCTATAGTGCGCTCGCGGCTACCAAAACCTGTAAGTCGCAAGTAGCCCTCGCCTTTTTTACCAAAGCCGCTTCCTGGAGTTCCTACAACCTGGCATTTTTCTAAGAGTTCATCAAAAAAGCTCCAGCTTGTAAAACCTTGTGGAATCTGAAGCCAAACATAAGGCGAATTTTTTCCGCCAAAAGCTTTAAATCCAGCTTGGGTTACGCCTTCAAAAATAAGGCGGGCATTTTCGCGGTAATACGAAAGATTTTCCTGAATCTGTTTTTGTCCTTCTTCAGAATAAATTGCTGCAGCTGCGCATTGTGTAATATATGAAACGCCGTTAAATTTTGTAGACTGGCGGCGAAGCCAAAGCGCATTTAATTCAGTTCCTTCAAAAACAAGTTCGTGAGGAACTACTGTGTAGCCGCAGCGCAAACCTGTAAAGCCCGCAGTTTTTGAGAACGAACGAAGCTCAATTGCGCAACTCTTTGCACCTTCAATTTCGTAAATTGATTTTGGAATATCAGGTTCGGTAATAAAAGCCTCGTAAGCAGAATCAAAAAGAATAAGGCTATGATGTGCATTTGCATAATCAACCCATTTTTTAAGATATGCTTTTGACGCAACAGCTCCAGTTGGATTATTTGGGAAACACAGATAAATAATATCTGCAACTTTGTCGCTTTCTTTTGGCAGTTCCGGTAAAAATCCATTTTCTGCGCTGCAAGGCATAATGATTATATTATTTTTGCGGCCATTCATAATGTTTGTATCAATATAAACTGGATAAACCGGATCGCAAATTGCAACTGTGTTGTCTGTTGCAAAAATGTCGCCAATATTTCCACAGTCGGATTTTGCACCGTCAGAAAGAAAGATTTCATCAAGTTTTAGATTAATTCCGCGCTTTGTGTAATCCCATTCCAAAATCTTTTCGCGAATAAAATCGTAGCCCTGCTCTGGCGGATAACCGCGGAAAGTTTTTTCGTCAGCCATTTCATCAACCGCTTTATGCATTGCGTCAATTACAATAGGGCAAATTGGCTTTGTAACATCTCCAATTGAAATTTTTATTACATCAGCTCCTTGATGCTTTGCAATAAACTCGCGAGTTTTTTTATTTACAGTAGAAAAAAGATAGCTTGCTTCCAAGTCTAAAAAATTTTTATTGATTTTCATATTTCCTCCAAAATTATGTCATGCAGAACTTGTTTCAGCATTTTTTTCATTAGATTCCGAAACAAATTCGCAAAGAATTGTTTATATTTCTATTGTTCCAGTAAACACAGTCTCGGCCGGGCCTGTCATAAAAACGCTGTCGCCTTCTTTACCGCTCCAGACAATCTCGAGGTCGCCGCCAAGAAGATGAACTGTGATTTTTTGGTTTGCGTCAACAAGGCCGTTTAATATGGCTGCAACAACTGTTGCGCAGGTTCCAGTTCCGCAGGCAAGAGTTTCGCCAGTTCCTCGTTCCCAAACCCGCATATAAATTGTTCGCCTGTCTTCGATATAAGCAAACTCGGTATTTGTACGCTCTGGGAAAAATTCATTATTTTCAAAAAGCGGGCCAATTTCACAAACAGGAAAGTCTGCAGGCTTTTTGTCAATAAACACAACTGCATGTGGGTTTCCCATAGAAACACAGGTAGTTTTGTATTCTACTCCAGCGATTGTTAGCGGATAGGAAATTACGGTATTTGAGTCTTTTGAAACAGTCGCAGAACTCAACATATTCGTATTCACCGGAATCTTTGCCGCTTGAAGAATCGGGCTTCCCATATCAACACAAAGTTTTGTGACCTTTTGACCTGGCTCGCCCTCTACTACTTTTAGGATTTTTACAGCGCCCATAGATTCAGCTGTAAACTCGCGGCCTTTTGTGTATCCTGCATCATAAACATATTTTCCAACACAGCGGATTCCGTTTCCGCACATTTGACTTCGGCTTCCGTCGGCATTATACATCACCATTTCAAAATCAGCTTTTATACCTTTTTTGATGATTATAATTCCGTCTCCACCAATTCCAAAATGCCGGTCTGAAAGTGCAATGGCAGCGCGTTTTTCACCTTCGGCTCCGCCAGGAAAATCAGTTTTAGTGCAATCAAAATAAATATAGTCGTTTCCACAACCATGCATTTTTGTAAACTTCATATTACACCTCAAAATAATCAAAAAATGTTGTAAATACATTTTTTGATTGACGCATTTTTGTTTTGTAAAAAAAAAGAGGCCGTAGACAAAATTCCACACAGAATTTTATCTACGACCTCTTTGCCGTTACTTTGTTTTAACTTTTCACAAAAAGAATGTCAATAGTAGTACATATTAATACTACTAATTAGTATTGACGATAATTTTTTTTCGTTGTATAACATTCAAGAACAAAGGCGTTCATTCCTTATGAGAAATTATTGTCCCCATAAGAAATGAGCGCCTTAATTTTTTGGAGTAAAATAAATGAAAGCTTGGCTAATTCTGGCAGACGGCACAATTTTTGAAGGATCATCTATAGGCGCAACTGGTAAAACCATAGGAGAAACAGTTTTTACAACAGGAATGACCGGCTACCTTGAAACACTAACCGACCCAAGCTATTACGGTCAAATCGTAACGCAAACATTTCCGCTAATTGGAAATTATGGCGATATTCCGCAAGATTACGAAAGTAAAAAATGCTGGGTGCGCGGCTACATTGTCCGGGAACTCTGTGATTTGCCTTCAAACTTCCGTTGTAATGGAACTCTAAGTGATTTTTTGAAATCTCAAAACATTGTTGGTATCTGCGGCATTGATACAAGAGCCCTCACAAAGCGCCTGAGAGAATCTGGTGTTATGAACGGTATGATTGTAAGCGGCGTAGATTCCTGCCCAAGCATCACCGAAGAACTCTTAAAAGAAATCAAAGCTTATAAAATTAGTCAGGCTGTTGAAAGTGTTCAGAATGGTTCTATCGGAGATGGGGGCGTTACGGGGATAACAAGCGAAGCTTGTTTCCCCCCCGTTGAGAAGGTAGCGACCAACGAAGTGGGCGCGCAGGGGGAGATACGCTTCGCTAATGAGTTTTGCAACCGATTCAATGAATCAGAGTGTGCAAAACTCACTTCTCCCTCAAAATCTGTTGTACTCTGGGATTTTGGCGCAAAAGCAAACATTCAGCGCGAACTTGAAAAACGAGGCTGCCGCATAACCGTTGTTCCATGCACAGCCACAGCAGAAGAAATACTTGCACTAAAACCAGATGGACTAATGCTAAGTAATGGACCTGGCGACCCGGCTGAGAATGTAGAAATAATAAGTAATCTTAAGAAAATATGTGAATGGAACAAACAGATGCACAAACAAATTCAGGATGACGCTGAGGACTGTCATGCAGAACAAGTTTTAGCATCTAAAACTCCCATACCTATCTTTGGAATCTGTCTTGGACACCAAATGTTAGCTCTTGCACGCGGCTGCAAAACAAGTAAGTTAAAGTATGGGCACCGCGGCGGAAATCACCCGTGTAAAGATACTGAAAACGGACGAGTTTACATTACAAGTCAAAATCATGGTTATGCCGTAGAAAATGCTTCGCTTCCATCTTACGCAAAAATGAGTTTTTTCAACGTGAACGACGGAACAGTAGAAGGAATTACATATACAGACATTCCAGCCTTTAGTGTGCAGTTCCACCCGGAAGCATGCGGCGGCCCTCACGATACAAATTTTTTGTTTGATAAGTTTGTATCAATGATAAAATAATTTAGTGTTAAAAAAACTTGGGAACTTAAAAACTTAGGGCAAACCCAAATATTTGCTTTTCTAAGGTACTTCCCAAAAAGGAATAATTTCGTTATATTATAACTAGTCAAAGACGACATCGCAATTAATGGCGGTGTCGTCTTTTTTTTTGGAGTTTTAAATGCCACTAAATAAAAATATACATAAAGTAATGATAATTGGTTCAGGCCCGATTGTTATTGGACAGGCTGCAGAATTTGATTATGCGGGAAATCAAGCCTGCAAAGCATTAAAACAGCTGGGGCTTGAAGTTTGCCTTGTGAACTCGAATCCGGCAACACTTATGACAGATCATTCAATGGCAGATGAGATTTATCTTGAGCCGCTTACACTTACAACACTACAAAGAATTATAGAAAAAGAAAAACCAGATTCTCTGCTTTCAACGCTCGGCGGACAAACAGGTCTTACACTTAGTATGGAGCTTGCAAAATCTGGATTTTTAAAAGAGCACAATGTGCAGCTTCTTGGTGCACGCCCGGAAACAATTGACAAAGCCGAAGACCGCCAGATGTTTAAAGATACAATGCAGGCAATTGGAGAGCCTTGTATTCCGTCTAAGGTTGTAACAACATATGAAGATGCAGCAGATTTTGTTCATAACGAAATAGGATTTCCGGCAATTATACGACCTGCTTTTACACTTGGCGGAACTGGCGGTGGAATAGTAAACAACGAACGCGAGCTAGATGAAATTGCTCACAACGGACTACACCGCTCGCCAATACATCAGATTCTTGTAGAAAAATGTATTAGCGGCTGGAAAGAAGTTGAATTTGAAGTAATTCGCGACAGCACAGGAAATGTAATAACCGTGTGCTCAATGGAAAACTTTGACCCGGTTGGTGTTCACACAGGAGACTCAATAGTAATAGCGCCAACAGTTACGCTTGCAGACAAAGAATATCAGATGTTGCGTTCAGCAGCTTTGAACATAATTAGCGCGCTAAAAATCGAAGGCGGCTGCAACTGCCAGTTCGCCCTAAACCCAGACAGTTTTGAATACGCCGTTATCGAAGTCAACCCGCGCGTTTCGCGTTCTTCGGCGCTAGCGAGCAAAGCCACCGGCTATCCAATCGCAAAAGTTGCCGCGCTCATCGCCGTAGGATTTACCTTAGACGAAATTCCAAACTTTGTAACAAAAAAGACAAAAGCCTGCTTTGAGCCGGTTTTAGATTATGTAGTTGTAAAAATGCCAAAATTCCCGTTCGACAAATTTGTTTACGCAGCGCGTAAACTTGGAACACAAATGAAGGCAACCGGCGAAGTTATGGCAATCGGCCAAAACTTTGAAGAAGCAATATTAAAAGCGTGCCGCGGCCTTGAAGTTGGCGTAAAAGATTTAAACCTTCCGGCTTTTGAAAAAGAAGGCGATGAAAAAATCCGCGAGCGCGTTTCGCAATGTACAGACCAGCGTATTTTTGCAATTTATCAGGCAATAAAACGTAATCTGCTTACCGTTGAGCAGATTCACGAAATTACAAAAATAGACGAATGGTTTTTGTGGAAGCTCGAAAAAATTGCAAAGGCGGAAAATAAAGTTGCCGGGGGCGTTGCGGGGGTTGGAACCCCCGCAGAGAGGGTAGCGACCAACGAAGTGGGC
>JAGCVK010000076.1 GCA_017962415.1 Treponema sp.
ATTTGATGCAGCAAATCTATCAAGCCAGACTTCCCTGCTTCCTTTGGTTTCGAATAAATTCAAAAAGGCCTCCGTTATGGAGTCCATTTTAGTATATGTTTTTGGTGATGTTTAGGTGGTGGTAATTAGACGTTTACATTTGTGGTAATTAAACGCTTACTATTTTAGGCGCTTTGGTCAGAATGGGCAGCCTTTATATTCAAAGATTGTTATCCTTAAAAATAAGCTTTAATATTTCCATTGCATTTGTAACTGTAAAGTCCTGGCCAAAATCTTGTGCAGGGCGTTTTGAACGGTTTATTAAAATCGAATGGCAGCCTATATTTTTTGCAGCATTAATGTCACGCGAAGTGTCTCCTGTCATAACCATATTTTCAGGAGGAATTTTTAAATGTTTGCAGATATCCTGTAGGCCTTTTGGATTAGGCTTTTTATATCCGCAAGAAAGCGATGAAACGTATAAATCAAAATATGGTAAAAGCGGCGTTACATAATTTTTGTGCATAAGATCTGGCATACCGGTTGCAACATCGGTCATTGCAGCAATTTTATATCTGTTTTTTTTCAGAGTATCTAAAGTCGGAATTGAATCTGCATAAATAACCGGTTCAAGTTTGAGAGATTCAAAAAATACATTAATAATTTTTTCCACAGAGATTGTTGTTTTCCAATCTTTTGTTGTTTCAGCAAAAATTATTTCCGGATCAATTTCTTTTTCGCGAGGATTTATGCTCGGATTAAAACTACTTAAGATTTGAATTGAGGTTTTAATCTGCTGTAACAAACAGCTTTATATTATTCAGCTTCATACGCTCCGGCAAGTTCAATCAGTTTTTGAAGATGTATTTCAACGCTATCAAGGCAGTCTACCGGGCAATTGTCTTTATTTAAAAGAAGTGGAAGTTCTGTGCAGCCAAGAATCAGGGCTTCAATTCCCTGATTTTTTTTCATATTTTCGATTATGAACTGAAACTCTTTTAGTGTAGCTTCTTTTACAATGCCAACTTCCAGTTCTTCCAAGATTCTTTTTGCAACAAGGTTTCGCGCTGTTTTTTCTGGAACAATTACCTGTATGCCAGCGTTAAGAAGATCTGTTTTCATATAGTCTTGTTCCATAGTAAAAATTGTGCCCAAAAGCCCTACTCTTTTGTATCCTCTTTTCTGGATTTCTTCACAAAGTGATTTTGGAATGCTTACAAGCGGAACCTTTGTTTTTTGAACGATTTTATCATAAACAATGTGCATTGTTGCAGCTGTTAATGCTATAACCTGAGCACCTGAGTTCTTAAGATTTTCGACTTTTTCTGACAAATAATCTGTTAATAAATTATATTGCTGTGTAGAAACGTATTCCCATGCCTTGCGGAAGTTTACACTTTCAATTGCAAGGTCGGGCATTTGTTTGCCATTAGTCAATTTATCAATGCGCCCATTCAATTCCTTGTAATACATCAGAGTTGATTCAGGGCCGGTTCCACCTACGAGTCCAATTTTCTTCATTTTCAATTTATTTACTTTTGTGCCCTGAGGCTGCTTCAAAATTATACTTTACAATTCCAAGATCCAGCTTTGTCATTGCTCCACTTTTTGCCTTTATAACAGCATCATTTCCAGCAAGAGAAACTGTAAATTTTTGCTGATTTAGTGCTGTTGGCGCCAAAATTGCAGCTTCCAGCCCCTCTTTAAACCAGTCTGGCATTTCAGCGGTGGGAACTGTACAAAGTTTTGAAACGGGTTTTGATTTATGCGGTTTTCCGTTTGATTCGCCATATCCAAGTGCAATTACGCAAACAATTTTTTCGCCTGCATTTTTGTTGGCCTTACATTTTCCTTTTCCATAAGTGCCTGCAACCCAGCAGGTGTTTAAGCCAAGCATTTGTGCTTCAAGAACTAATTTCTGGCCAAAATAACCACACTTTTCTTCGAGATTTTCAATGGATTTGTTTCCAACCATTGCAATATAATTGTTTGCATTTTGGAACTTTCCGTAGTGTGCCAAAAAAGTATCAAAACATTCAGAATCATCAAGAATGAGCTGAATGTTCAATCCGCTTTCTGCATTACATTCCTTTATCAAAGCGTTAAGGCGTTCTTTAGCCTCTGCTGAAACAGGAAGAGTCTTAAACTGTCTTACTGAATGTCTTTCTTTAATTGCTACTTTAATATCCATAATTAAATGATAAATGATTTATCATAAAAATTAAATAACAGAAGTCTTTAATTATTGAAAAAAGTCTGTTTTTTACAAAATTTCCCGGATTTTATCTGCCAATAATTTATTTTCTTTCTGCAGCTTATCAATAGTCTTGGCTTGTTCATAAGAACACGCCTTTTACAAAAATCTCAATTCCAATTCCAATCAGAATAATTCCACCGAGAATTGTGGCTTTTGAACTTAAATGACTACCGGCTTTTTTTCCAATTACAAGGCCGGTTATGCAGATTGCAAAAGTTACTATGGCAATTATAAGGGAAGCTGCCAGCGCCATAACAAGACCATAATCGGCAATGGTAAAGCCTACAGAAAGTGCATCAATTGATGTAGCAATTCCGTGAATCATAAGAATTGAAAAAGTAAGACCTGTTTTACAATGGCATTCGGAATCTTCGGACAAACCTTTTTTACACTTATGAAAAGTTTCAAAAATCATCTTTCCACCAATATAAAAAAGAAGTACCAATCCAATCCACGGAATAAAAGTCTGAAACTTATTGAAATATTCGAGAATTGTATGAACACAAATCCAGCCAATCATTGGCATTGCAAATTGAAAAAACGCATACACACCTGCAATAAAACACATTCGTTTTTTTTTCATTTGGGATTCAGTCAAAGCATTTGCAATTGAAACAGAGAACGCGTCCATTGCAAGGCCAACGCCAAGCAGTATACTGTTTAATAAAAAAACAAGATTCCATTCCATAGATTTTTCACAACAGATGAGATTTGATAATTCTTTGATTATGCCACAGTAAGAGTCTGCTGGTCAAGATTACAAAGTTGTTTTTATTGTATGAGTTACGCCCCATTTGTTTAAAATTTGTACAGAAGAAAAGCCTGCTGCAAGCAAGGCTTCTTTTTCGTGCTCAACTGTAAGCGGCGTGTCAAAATGGTAAAATTCGCCTTCTAAAAGATTTTGTTCTTTTCTTAAACGAATTAATTCCTGTCTGAAAGAGTTTTCGTCATCTTCTGATTTTGCAAAATAATCAGTTAGAATAAAATAACCTGCAGGTTTTAGCGCTGCTTTGATTTTTTTATAAAGTGGAATTTTCTCTTGTTTGGTAAAATGATGTAAAGATTCAACTGAAACTACAGCGTCAAACTGATTTGTTCCAAACGGAACTTCAAAATATGAGCCATTAATCAAATTGATATTTTTGCCTTGAAATTTTGATTCTAAAAATTTAAGCATTTGCTCTGCAAGGTCAATTCCTGTAATTTTTCCTGTTGGATTAAGATTAAAATATTCCTGCAGTTCAAGCCCTGTTCCGCAGCCTAAATCTAAAATACAGCTTTCTGCCTGTTTTGGAAGGCAACCAGCGGTAAATGAATACAATTCTTTTGCAGATTCAATTGTATTCAGCTGGTGTTCTTCATAGCCTTCCAATCGAGCATTAAAAAAATCGCCCATTTTTTCTAACATAGATTTTTTTTAAAGTCCTTTTATCACATTAATCATTTCTATTGCTGCTAAAGCGCATTCAGTTCCTTTATTGCCAGCTTTTGAACCTGAACGCTCAACAGCCTGTTCTATATTTTCGGTTGTAAGAACGCCAAATAAAACTGGAATTCCTTCCTGCAGCGAAACTTGCGCAATTCCTTTTGAAACTTCATTGCAAACATAATCATAATGCGAAGTTGCACCGCGTATTACAGCGCCAAGACAAATAATTGCGTCGTAAACTTTTTTTTCGGCCATTTTTTTTGCAAGAAGCGGAATTTCAAAAGCGCCAGGCACTTTTACAAGTGTAATATTTTCATCTTTGATATTGTGTCTTTTAAGTCCGTCAACTGCGCCTTCAACTAAGCGGCCAACAACAAAATCATTAAAGCGAGAGGCAATAATTCCAATTTTTATATTTTCTGATTCTGCAACTACGTTTCCTTCGATAATTTTCATTTTAATAACTCCTTTTAAAAATCTTTTTATATTTTTGTAAGTTTATGACCCATTTTGATTTTTTTTGTCATAAGATATTTTTTGTTTACCGGATTTGCAGGAATCTCTAAAGAAACCTGCTCTGTAATTGTAATTCCGCAGGATTTTACCTGGAATGAATCAACTTTATCCGGATTATTTGTCATAAGCCGGATTTTTGAAACTCCTAAATCCTGCAAAATCTGAACTCCTTCTGTATAATCGCGAAGATCTGGCGCAAAACCAAGTTCAAGATTTGCTTCAACAGTATCAAAACCTTGTTCCTGCAATGAATACGCTTTGATTTTATTTATTAAGCCAATTCCTCGCCCTTCCTGGCGAAGATAAACTATCACTCCCCTTTTTTCATTGCTGATTTTTTTCATTGCCATTTCTAACTGCTGGCCGCAATCACATTTTAGAGAACCAAAGGCGTCTCCGGTAAGGCATTCTGAATGAACTCTGCAAAGAACGCTTTCTTGTCCTGATAAATCGCCCATCCATAAAGCAACATGCTCGACACCAGTATATTTATTTTTGTAGCCGGTCATATTAAAATTGCCGTATTTTGTTGGAAGTTTTGCCTGAGCTTTGCGCTCAATGATTTTTTCAGTACGCTTTCGATACAAAATCAAATCTTCTATAGAAATGATTTTTAGATTATGCTGTTTTGAAAACTCAAAAAGTTCGCCAAGCCGCGCCATAGTACCGTCTTCAGACATAATTTCGCAGCACAAGCCCAAACTTTGTAAGCCTGCAAGCCTGCATAAATCAGTTGTAGCTTCTGTATGCCCGTTTCTAACTAAAACGCCGCCTTGTTTTGCCTTGAGCGGAAATAAATGTCCTGGCCGGCGAAAATCATTTGCCGTTGTTTCTGCACTTGCGAGCTTCATTGCTGTAAGACTTCTGTCAAAAGCTGAAATTCCTGTTGTTGTATCTTTGTAATCAATGCTAACTGTAAAACCCGTTTCGTGATTATCAGTATTTACAAAAGTCATTGGCTCTAAATTAAAACGCTTTGTAAAGTCTTGTGTCATTGGAACGCAGATTAAGCCGCGAGCGTATTTTGCCATAAAATTAATATTTTCAGGGCTTGCAAATTCAGCTGCGCAAATCAAATCACCTTCATTTTCGCGTTCTTCATCATCAACAACAACAATAAGTTTGCCGTTTTTTAGTTCTTCAAGCGCTTCTTCGATTGTATTAAACTGATTTTTCATAGATTCCTCCAGAATATTTTTTGATGTATTTTCCAAGAATGTCGCATTCAATATTCACATTCTCTCCTTGCCTTAAAAACTGCAAATTTGTATTTGCTATTGTGTGCGGAATTATCGCAACCGAAAAGGATTTTTTGGTAAAAGCACAAATCGTAAGTGATATTCCATTTACGGTAATTGAACCTTTTTGTACAATTCCGTCTATAATTTGATTTTCGCATTCAAAAGTGTAAACAAACGAGTTAGCTTCTTTTGCGATTTTTAAAAGTTTTGCCGTTCCGTCAATATGACCTGTTACAATGTGGCCGCCAAAACGACCATTATTTAAAAGCGCGCGCTCAAGATTCACTTTTGAATTCATTTTGAGATTTGAAAAATTCGTTTTGCTAAGCGTTTCCGGGCTAACATCGGCAAAAACAACTTTGTTATTTTGCACACTTGTAACTGTAAGGCAAACGCCGTTTACGCAAAGGCTGTCGCCAATTTTCAAATCATCAAAAGTAATGCCCGTTCTAATTCCAAGCCTAAAAGAATTTCCGGTTTTTCTAACTGCGGTAACAGTTCCAATTTCTTCAACTATTCCTGTGAACATAGTTTTCCCCGAACATTGTCCGAAAATTCAATTACAGTATCATTTGAAATCTGATTCAAAACCGGTTTTACACAAATTTCTTTTCTGAAATTTTTGCTTATGAAATTTGAGCCAACATAAACCTGAAGTTTATTTACAAGATTTTTTGCCATAAAAGACTCGGCAAGTTTGCCCGAACTTTCAACGAGAATGCTGTCGAAATTGCGATTTCCAAGAATTTTTAGAACAGATTCTAAATCCAAATGGCCGTGCAAAAGCGGCATTTTTATAAGTTCAACATTGCATTTTTTAAGAAATCTGATTTTCCAGATTTTATTTGTATGATAAAAAATAATAATCGGCGAAACTTGTGCTGTTTGCAAAATGCGGGCATTCTTTTTTATTTTCAGATTTTTATCGAGAATAATTCTTGCACTTTGATGTGTGTTTTTAGAAAAGCGGTTTGTCAAAAGACAATTATCATCATTTACAGTTTTGTAGCTTACAAGAACGCCCATAACTTCGCTTCGGGTTTTGTGAACATCTGCGAGCGACATATCGCACGAAATCTGTTTGTTTCCTTTTTTGATTTTTGAAGTGCCGTTCAAACTCATTGCGTATTTTAAAATAACAAACGGCGTTTTATTCTTAATAAAATGAAAAAAGAAAGGATTAATTGCGTCGCATTCGGATTTGAGAACTTTTTCATGAACGATGATGTTATGTTCGCGCAAAATACGAACGCCCTGCCCGTTTACCAGCGGATTTGGATCACAAGAGCCAATGTAAACTTCACTGATTCCGCTTTCAATAATGATTTGAGTACAAGGCGGCTGTTTTCCCTGATGACAGCACGGCTCAAGTGTTACAAAAAGAGTTGCTTGTTTGCAGGCATTTTCATCGTTACGATTTTTGATTGCATCGAAAATTGCATTTCGTTCTGCGTGTGCTTGTCCAAAAAACTGATGATACCCTCTTCCAATTATCTTTCCGTTTTTTACAATTACAGCTCCAACAGCAGGATTTGGATTTACAAAGCCTTTGCCTTTTAAGGCTAAAGCAATCGCTTCTTTCATATAGTGCGATATAAAACTATTGTGCATATATATATGTTTTATAGCAAACCAGATAATTTTTCAAGGACTTTTAGTCAAAATATTCAAAAAATTATGCAAGCTGGCTTAATTTTTCGCGAATAAATTCTGATTTTTCTTTTAAGCCGATTTTTCCAAGTTTGATAAAAATTACATTCGGAAGTTTTTGATTCAGGCGAACTGAATTTGGATTATCCTTTATGAGTTTTAGAATCTTATCTATTGAAATATTTGAAACCTGCTGGAATTCAACTGCAACTTCGCCTTGCCGCTCTTTGATTGATTTTATTGAAAGTTTGCGGCAAATTATGCGGATTTCTGCAAGTGCAAGCAGGCTCGAAACTTCTTCTGGAATGGGGCCAAAGCGGTCTGCAAGCTCTGCAAGAACCGCGTCGAACTCCGCATCGTCTGTAACGGCTGCAATTTTTTTGTAGATTTCCATTTTGATTTGCGGATTTATGATATAAGAATCTGGAATAAAACCTGTGTACTCCATTTCCATAAGAACTTCGGTTTGTTCTTTGTAATCTTTTTGAAGTGCAAGGCGATTTACAGCGTCGTTTAAAAGTCGCACATACATATCAAAACCAACAGAATAAACGTCGCCGCTTTGGTCTCGGCCAAGAAGATTTCCCGCTCCGCGAATTTCCATATCTTTCATTGCAATTTTAAAGCCGCTTCCAAGCTCGGTAAAGTCGCTGATTACCTGAAGGCGCTTCATTGCAACTTCGCTAAGCGCTTTATTTTCCGGGTACAAAAGATATGCGTAGGCCTGACGGTCGCTTCGTCCAACGCGGCCTCGAAGCTGGTAAAGTTGTGAGACGCCGTACATATCGGCGCGATCGATAATTATTGTGTTTACATTTGGAATATCAATTCCGTTTTCTATGATTGTTGTTGCAATAAGTACATGAAAACCGCCCATTTTAAAGCGGTGGAAGATTTCTTCGAGTTGTGTACTTGTCATCTGGCCGTGAGCAACATCAACTAAAACTTCCGGCACAAGAGTTTCTATGCGGCGGCGGATTTCTTGAAGTGATTCTACCCTATTATGCAGATAAAAAACTTGACCGCCGCGTTCTATTTCTCGCCTGATTGCCTGAGCAACTCGCTCATCGGTAAATTCGTCTACAACTGTTTCAATTGGCTGGCGGTTTTGCGGCGGCGTTGTTAAAAGGCTCATATCGCGAATCTTTAAAAGGCTCATGTGAAGTGTTCGCGGAATTGGCGTTGCAGACATTGTAAGACAGTCAATGTTGTTTTTCATAACCTTAAGTTTTTCTTTGTCTTTTACACCAAAACGCTGCTCTTCATCTATAATCATAAGTCCAAGTGATTTAAAGATAACGTCTTTTTGTATGATTCTATGAGTTCCAATGAGAATATCAACATCACCTTGAGTAACGCGCGCCAAAATCTTTTTTTGTTCTGCCGGTGCAACAAAACGCGAAAGCCGCTCGATTTTTACTGGAAAGTTCTTAAATCGTTTTTTACAGTTTTCGTAATGCTGCTCTGCAAGAATTGTTGTTGGAGCCAAAAATGCAACCTGCTTTCCGCCCATAACAGCCTTAAAAGCTGCTCGCATTGCAATTTCAGTTTTTCCGTAGCCTACATCACCGCACACAAGGCGGTCCATAGGAACCGGGCGTTCCATATCGGCTTTGATTTCTTCGGTTACTGTAATTTGATCTGGTGTATCTTCATAAGGAAAGGCTGCTTCAAAGGCGGCTTGCCATTCAGTTTCTTTTGGAAATGCAAAGCCAACCGAAGCCTGCCGGCGCGAATACAAATCAATGAGTTTTTGCGCAATATCTTCAACCGCCTGTTTTACCTTGTTTTTGCGGCTTTCCCAAGATTTACTTCCAATGCGGTCTAAGCGCGGTTTTTCGCCCTCATTTCCAATGTAACGCTGAACAAGATTTACCTGTTCAATTGGAACAAAAGCAAATTCACTATCGGCATATTCAAGTTTGATATAATCGCGCTCGTTTCCCATTGCCTTTACACGCTCAATTCCGTGAAAAAGCCCGATTCCCCAGTTTACATGGACAATATAATCTCCAGGATTCAATTCAACAAAAGTATCAATTGCTTTTGATTTAGCCTTTGTAACTGATTTTGGAACATACTGGCGGCGCCCAAAAATTTCATTTTCCTGAATTACAAGAAGTTTTGCATCTGGCAGACGGAAACCTGCCGAAATTGGCTTTGGAATTAAAGTTACAGGGTGAATTTTTCCGTCGTCTTTTATATCAACATAATCTTTAAAAATTTCGTGAATTCTAAGCTGCTGATTTTCATTATCAGTAAAAATATAGATATTCCAGCCATTGTTCTGAAGTTCAGAAAGCTCTTCTTTCATAAAATTGAGGTTTCCAAAGAAACTTCTGGCCGGTTCTGCTGAAATTAAATGTTTTGAAGCAGAATCAATGTCTTCTGATTTCTGAAGTGTTCTAAAAAGTATACATTTTGAGATGTTTTCTAATAATTTTTGATAATCAGAAAGCACCATATCTGGCGGCAAAACCGGATATTCTTCGCGGGAAGTTCTGTATAGTTTATTATACTCGCGATTTATTGTTAAACGGGCGTTTTCCTGCTTGTCATAATTGTAAAAGAATACAAAAGTGTTTGAATCAATATAATCAAGCAAAGTGTAAGTTTTGTCATGCACTAACTGATATAAAAACTCTTCGCCTTCTGCTTCGCCGCTCACAGAAAGTGTGTTCAAAAGGTTTTCAAGATAATTTTGTGCATTCTGTGTAAGCGGAAGATGTACGCAAGTTGTGTCTAACGCAAAATCCGAAGTTCCGCTGCCGTCTTCGCTTATTGCAGTTTTTTGATATTCAGCAATTTTTGCGCGCACAGTTTCAATAGCCTGTTCATTCCACAAAACTTCTTTTGTTGGATAAATCAAAATATCAGACAAATTGCCAACTGTTGCCTGAGTATCAGTTTCAAAAGCTTTAAAAGATTCTATTTCATCAAAATCAAAAATGATTCTGGTTGCGTGCTGGTCGCAAGGAAGATAAATATCTAAAACTTCTCCGCGAAGGCTGAATTCGCCGCGAACGCTTACTTTTGGAACGCGAACATACCCCATAAGAGAAAGTTTTTGTGCAATATTTGTTGTGTCAAACTTGTCGCCTTTTTTGAGCTTAAACGAAAGTTTTGAAAGATATTCCGGATTTGGAAGCGGCGACATAAAGGCGCGCTGGGTAAAAAGGAAAATGCGCGGTGTTTTATTAAAAAGAATTGTGTCTTTTTTGGAAAGAAGTTTTGAAAGTACGCCGGCTCGTTTTCCAAAAGTTACAGAACCGCGCGCTACCGGGCGATACGGAACTGTTCCCCAGTCTGGAAAGATATTTATTTGGGCTTCATCAAAAATCGCAGCAAAATCGCCTGCAATATCAAGTGCATCTGATTCTGTTGGAACGACAATCACAATATCAGACGAAAAAACTTGGTACTTTGGAGCACTTTTACTTGAAGCACTATATTGTGCCGCCTGCACAGCTTTTACATGATTTGAACGGCAAACTTCGGCTGTAAAAAAGCTAAAAAGGCTTCCGTGCAGGCCTTCTATATTCAGCGGAAACGCTGATTTTTCATCAAATAATGCTTGAGAAGTCTCGCGTATTTCGCTCCAATTGTGTAATATTTCGTCTATAGAAGTTAATGATTTCATTTTTTTGTTCCGATGATTATAATAAGGAAAAAAAATCCTTAATGAGATAAGAAAAAACTGCCGAAATCCGCCAGCTTTTTCTTTCAAAGTTTGCGTTGCAAACTTGATATTTACTGCACATTCTCACTTTTACGAATGTGTTAAAAAAGTCAATCCGGAAATTGAAATTTCCTCATTGTCTTTTTTATGGAGAAATACGTTGAAAATCCGTAAACTTTTTACAATTATATCAGTTCTTTTTGTCTTTGGACAAGTGGCTGCGTTTGCTGCTGAAAATGCTGGAGCTGTTGACTATTCAAACGCCTCTGTTTCAATAAAGTATTACAACAGAACAATTTATTATCCGGGAAGCGCAGATGAAGCTCCGGTTTTTGTGCATATTACAATTAAAAACAATGGCGCAGAAACTTTGCGCTTTAAGCTTGCAGACGACCGTTCTTTTAGTATGGATTTTAATGCTTATACTGTAAAAAACAGCCGCCTTGAGCAAACTGAAAATATTATCGAAAAGCGTACTACAAATCAAACTGTTTATTTTCGTGAACTTGCTCTTGAGCAGGGCGAAGAATATTCGTTTGTTGAAAATGTAAAGAACTTTTTGAAAATTAGTGAGCCTTCGGTTTATTATCTTGAACTATTCTTTTATCCAGAACTTTATAAATCAAAATATCTTACATTAAAGTCTAACCGATTAACTTTGGAAGTTCGCCCTTCTCCGTCGGCAACAGCTTCAAATTATATGCCTGTAAAAGATGATTCGGTTGAACTTTTAAAGCCGCTTGATATTTCTCCAGACCGCGTTGTTGAACAGACAATCATCGCACGCCAGAAATCTCTTTGGGATCAGTATTTCTTATATATGGATATTGAATCTTTGCTTCAAAGAAATCCGTCGCTCAAGAAAAAATACATTACAGTTTCTGCTGAAGAGCGTCAGAGAATGCTTCAGTCTTTCAAAGGTGATTTAATGCAGTCGCGAATTGAAAATGATATTGTTGCAGTTCCGGAAAGTTTTCAGATTGAAAAAACAACTTACTCTCCAACTGAAGGAAGCGTTGTTGTAATTGAATGGTTTAAATATCCAAACTTTAGTGAAAAAAAGCGTTACACATATAAAGTTCAGCAGCGAGAGGGAATCTGGAAGATTTATGATTATACTGTTGTAAATCTTGGTACAGAGTAAAAAAAAATGAAAGCACTGCTTATTTCAGACCGAAACGAAATTATTGATTTTACAACTCATCTTTTGAAAAAAAACGGCTTTGATATTATTCATTACAGATGGATTATCAAAGCACTTGATAATATCGAAGAGATTAAACCGGATATTGTTGTTCTTAGCGCTTATGAGTTTCCGCGCCATTGGAAGACTTTGGCTGGCTTTGTTCAAAGCGGAATCGGTGGATTTGATGTAAAAGTTTATCTTTATGATAATCAACCTTTAAGTGAAGAAGAAGCGCAGAAAGCAGAAAAACTTGGAATGTTTGATTTTTTGAATGATTTTGCGGGCGAAAATTTGGCTTATGCCGAAGTTGAATCTGCAGATGAGAAAAACATTGAAACTGAAAATCAGATTCAAAATCAAAATGAGCTGGAACAAGAATCAAATAACCTTTGTGAAACTTCAGCTGAAACTGAAGTTCAGGTTGCAATCACAAATCCGCAAAACGGCTTTATTTATTATACAAGCGGCAAATATTTTGCAGAAGATGATTTTGCTAAAATCCATAATTCAGAATCAAAATTTAGTGCAGGTCAATTTATAAAATATTTGAGCCTTTTTGATGGTGATAAAGTTATTTCTTGTTCTGCTTTTGTAGAAAATACTGAAAATGATTTTATTAATCTAAAACTAAAAGATTATTATGAAAAAGAAGTCTAAAGAGCAGCAAAAAACAAAAGAAGCCAAATTCTTTTGCGAAAGCTGCGGTTCCGAAGTTCCAAGAAACTCACGAGTTTGCCCAACTTGTGGCAAATTTTTTGCCTCTGTTCGCTGTCCAAAATGCGGCAAAATGGGCACAAATAGTGATTTTAAAAACGGCTGTCCAAAATGCGGTTATGCAATAAATCCAGACAGTTCCGGCGGCAGCCACCAAAACTCTATTCCAGGCGTTGCTGCAACAAACGGAAGATTTTCAAATGGCAAAACAAAAACTCGTGGCGCGCTTGGCTTTTTCTTTGGCAGAAAAAAATCCTCATCAAACAATGGCTACAACGAGCAAAGCCTTCCCTTCTGGATTTACGCAGTTTCAATTATAGTTTTGGCAGTATTAATCGTGTGTCTTTATAGCTGTTTGTGATTAATCTGTTGTAAAAAAACAATTCTATCTTTAATTATAAAGTTTACAAGGTATCATATTCTGCCCATTCCATCTTTGTAATTTTTTAAAATCCGAAAACATAGATCTATTATTTTTTATCATATAATCATTCCAGTTCAGATTTAATGGAGTCCCAATTAATTGCACACATAAATCTTTATATTTTGCACCTTCATAAAAATCTATAATTTCAATTTCAACTTCTTTGGCAGCTTCTGGTAATTTTATTTCTTCGAAATGAACTGAATC